>JBAXGN010000118.1 GCA_037139415.1 Verrucomicrobiota bacterium
CATTTTTTGTGTTTTTATGAAAACCCTGCCGTTCCCGCCGTCACTGACGCATTACTCCCGCAACGGTTTTCCCATTGACCGGATGCGCTTTCCTGTGGAACGTTTGTGACATGATAATTAACTGGGCACTGGAAACAATGAATGGCAAGTTCATTTGACAATAATGTTAAAAAATGAGCGCCATGCCCATCTTCGCCAATGTTGGGGTACCGATGATTTTCATTCACTGGCCACTCATGCTCCGCGCGCTGGTGCCAGTGATTATTGTGGAAGCACTGCTCATTCGTCGTTGGGTCTCACTCTTCCTTCGTGATGCTTTCATTGGCATTGGAAAGGCGAGTGTCTTTTCGACCCTCGTGGGCGTTCCGTTGGCGTGGCTAGCGATGCTCGCGCTGGCATTTGCGGTGATACTGCCGTTTGGGCTGGCGGCCGATAAGTGGAAGTGGGAATCTGACGGTCCTGTCTGGCAGGTATTGCGATTCCTATTCAGTGTGGCGTGGCTCAGCCCGGATGAGAACTCCTTACATTGGATGGTACCGGCAGCCATTGCGCTGCTGTTGGTGCCGTGTTTTATCTTTCGGTTAGCCTTGAATGCCGCTCCTGCACACAGAGTTGGGCGACCGCGATCCTGCACGTCTTCGTCGCGGGGTGTTCGCTGTCAACCTGGCATCATACGGCTTGCTGTTCATCATAGCTTGTAGCTGGGTTTCTTTTGAGTTGGTCACTAAAGGTCTCCATGTACAGGAAATCCACACCCAACAAGGTGTTCCACCGAATAGCGGACCAACTACACCGCCAGGAAGTTCAAATACTGCGGAGGACCGCCATAGATGAGCGGAACATTATGCGTACTAATTAGATGAACAATCTGTTGAAAACACCGTACTTCGGACTGACGTTGATATCGCTCTGGCTATTGCTCGCACCGGGCGCTCGGTCGCAGGGCGAACCCCATATTGGCTACCTAAATCCCGCCGACGGGCGGCAAGGCACGACGTTCCAGGCGACCATCGGTGGACAAAATCTTTATGCCACCGGTGTCTATGTCTCGGGCACTGGCTTCCCCGTGACCGTCCACGCACTGCGTAAAGATGGATTCACCGGTCCCATCACATTACGATTGAAAGAAGCCCCCAAAGGTTTCACGTTGATCGGCGCCCAGATTCCAGAGAACCAGGATCTGGTGAAATGCACGCTCGACTCCTCGCCGTCGTCCCGCATGGAACCGTTCAGCCTGCACGTCGAAGGCCAGGCCACCATCCAAGGCCGGGAGATCATTCGTTCGGCCTTGCCGGCAGACGATATGATGCAGGCATTCGCCTACCGTCATCTCGTTCCCGCCCAGGAATTGAAGGTGGCGGTCACCGGACGCTTCCAGCCCGGAGCGGCCTCGCAAATTCTCAGCGCGGTGCCCGTCAAGATTACCTCCGGTGGCACCGCCAAACTTCGCTTCAGCCTACCGACTGGCCCACTCGTGAACCAAGTCCAATTCGAGTTAAGCGAACCGCCCGATGGAATCAGCATCACGGAAGCCTCCGCGACGGAGAATTTACTCCAGACCGACGCCGCCAAAATCAAACCCGGTTATAAGGGCAACCTCATCATTCAAGCCTCGGCGGAAGCACCGCTGGCAGCGGGAACGGAAGCGCCACCCGCAAATCGCCGGCACATCTCCCTCGGAGCGCTGCCGGCCATCCCCGTTGAAATAGTACGTTGAATTTGTCCACAGATGTGCTTTATTGTTCTTGTGACGCCGGTGACCAACAGATCGTTGAACGTGTCCAAAACGGACCCGAGCAGACGAGGTTTTACCTTGGTGGAAATCATGATTGTGGTTGCCATCATCGGTTTGCTGGCGGCCATTGCAGTTCCCAACTTCGTCAAGGCACGTAAATCCGCTCAAAACGTCGCTTTTGTGAAAAGCATCAAAACCTTTGCGGATGCCTTTACTTTGTATAGTTTGGAAAATCGCCAGTATCCACCCGACACCACACCCTCCGTGGTTCCGCCGGGGATGGCCCCTTATTTGAACGTGACTTTATGGCAGGGCACCACGCCGATCGGCGGCCAGTGGGACTGGGACAACGGGCAATTCGGTTTCAAGGCGGGGGTGTCCGTCTATCAACCCACTGCCGATGCCACCCAGATGCAGGAAATTGATCGCTTACTGGATGATGGGAATCTGGGCACCGGTCTATTCCGGGCGCGTTCAGACGGCTATATCTTTATGATTGAGCCGTAATTCGGTTACTCCACGGTTACCACTCGGTATTGATTGCGGAGACCCGCCAGCTTAAGCAGCAGCAAGTCCCCTTGTTGTTTACCGATAAGCTGCTCCCCGAGGGGAGATTGCGGGGTGATCACCATCACTTCCCGTTTTTCGTGCACCACCTCCGTGCCGCCAGCGCGGGGGGCGATGAAATGTACCGTTCGTTCCCCTTTGAATTCCAGCTCCACGAGCGCCGCCAGATCAATCGGCTCGCTTTTCCCAAACGCGCGGAGGTCCAGCTTTTCAAACGTAGCAATGGAAGACTGAATCTCGGCGGCTTGCCGGGATTGACCGCGTGCTAGGTATGAGGCTTCCAATCCGCGGGTGTCATACTTGTTCTCGGCCTTGCTCTGTTCATGCGTGGCCTCCGCGTGCGCCGCCCGGGCCGCCTTGAAATACACTTCCAATTCGTCCGTCAGATGCTTGATGATCTTTTTGACCAGGGTTTGCTTGTTCATGATATGAACCGGGTGGTTGCCTCGCATCGTCTAGCCAACGAATCGCGCAACGATGCCGGATGGCGCGCGGCACAAAATGACCGCTATCTTCGTGACGAAAACCGGGCTGCCGCCGGGACTTGTGGTCTGAGGTGGGAGATTATTTTTCCGATAGGACACGGAGCTTGACGTTGCGAAACGCGACGCGGTTGCCATGGTCCTGCAAGAGGATGTGGCCGGTGGGCAATTCACCAAACCCGGGCCATTTGACGTATTTGCTGATGGCGACCAAATCCCGGAATTCTTTGGAGCCGCGTTCATATTCGACAGTCTTCTGGCCGTTCAGCCAATACTCGACATGTTTGCCTTGCGATAGAATGCGGGCCTGGTTCCACTCCCCGATGGGATTGACTTTTTTGCTGGCGGGCGCCGGGATCAAGTCGTAGAGCGAACCCATGGTGCGATTGCCATTGCGGCCCAGCTTCGCATCGGGGTGCCTGGCATCGTCCAAAATCTGGAATTCCAGGCCGATGGAAGAGCCTGGTCCTTTGTTCAATTCCGGGTCCACAAAAATTTTGATGCCGCTGTTGGCGCCTTCGGTAATTTTGAAATCCACCAACAGTTCAAAGTTGGCGAATTTTTCTTTGGTAATAATGTCCCCGCCCTCCGCCGATTCCTGGCCACCCGAGGCGTCCACCCACAATAAACCATCCTTGATCGCCCAGCCTTTTTCGGGAAATTTATCGCGCCGCGCACTCCGCCAGCCCTCGGTGGTTTGGCCATCCCACAGCAGCCGCCAGCCCTCGGCCTTCTCTTGCGCAGTCAAGGTGTTGGGGGCCGCACTTTTTTCACCCGTCATGGCGCATCCCGCCAGGCCAAAAACCGCGATCATCAAACAAGCGTGTTGTGTCAATTTCATAATGTCGTTTTATCGTGGGCTCAACCTTAGCTCGTTTTCCCTCAACCGCCAATCAGGATTTATGAAAAACGGTTACTCCAGGCTGGCATTTTTTCCGGGGTTGCCTATTTTTGGGTCATGCGTTTTAAGAACTGGATCATGTTCGTTGCGGTTTCCGCCGGGTTGACAGGCTGCGCGTCGTTGCAGGAAACGATGACCCTGCCGACGGTGGGACCGGACACTCCCGGCAACTCCTTTATGAATGTTGGGCAACTGATGGTGTATTCCGCGACCATTTCGGGGGATAGCCGTCTCATCTGGCATCATCCGCACACCAGCTACACTATTTATGATGCGGACGGCCAGAAACTGAGATTGGTGATGAATCATGTTGGCATAGACGACCCTGTCCCCTCCTTGGAGACCTTGCATGCCGGGCAATATGCTGTGGTCGCGCAATCCGATGTTTACGGTAAAGTGCGCGTGCCGGTAGCCATCCAGGGCGGGCGCTTGACGCGGGTTTTCCTTGAACGTGGCGGGATGCCCAAATCCGACCGCGAAAACCGCACCAACTTTGTCACCTTTCCCAATGGCGACGTGATCGGTATCCGCGCCGACCTCAAGAAGTAAACGAAGCGAAGCATCATCAATCTATGAGTCAGAAACAAGTTCACGCTTGCGTCCTTGCTGGAATCTCGGTGCTGGTGGCCGGCACGATTGGGATTGCGGGGGCTCCCGCGCCCAAGCCGAAACGGCCCGCGCCACAGATGAGTTTCATTGATAACGGCGTCATCAAGCTCGGAGTGGATTTGAGCTTGGGCGGCGCCATTACCTACCTTTCCCCCTCCGGCACGGATGCCAACCTCATCAACAACGCCGATTATGGACGCCAAATCCAGATGTCGTATTATTCCGGTCCCAATCCGTACATTGTCGGGACCAATGTGCCGCATGAACATTGGAAAGGGCTGGGGTGGAACCCGATTCAGACTGGCGATGTCAGCCTGACGCCATCCAAAGTGATCGCCCACACCAATGATGGAAAAAAACTGTATATCAAATGCATCCCCATGCATTGGCCGCTGACCAACGTGCCGGGCGAATGCACGTTTGAATCCTGGGTGGAGTTGGATGGTCCCGTGGCACACGCACGCTGCCGTTTGAATAACGCGCGGCCAGATCGCACCCAGTATCGTGGCCGGCACCAGGAATGTCCCGCCGTCTATGTCAATGGGCCTTTCTACCGGTTGATGACATATAGTGGCGAGCAGCCGTTCTCGGGCGCGCCACTGACGCGCATTGAGAAGAAGCCCGAAGAAAAAGGTCCTTGGGCCAGTTGGTTGGCCACGGAGAATTGGGCGGCCATGGTGAATGATCAGGAGTGGGGTCTGGGGGTGTTCAACCCAGGGGCGGTACGGTTCATCGGTGGTTTTGCCGGGAAGCCGGGCAAGGGCGGTTCGTTGGATGGCCCCACGTGTTACATCGCGCCCATCCGGAGTGAGATTCTTGATTACAATATTCAGCACGACTATCGGTATGATCTGGTGTTGGGTACGCTCGCGGATATTCGCAAATACGTGTACGCCCAACCACACCCAACCGCACCGCCTGCCTACCGTTTTACCAATGACCGCCAAGGCTGGTATTACGTCAACGCGGTGGATGCCGGTTGGCCGATTACGGGGGAATTAAACATCACCCTGGCTCAGGCTGGACCGCAGTTGCTTGGGCCGGAAGGCTTCTGGCCCGCCGCCCAGGCACCCGTGCTGCTGATTGAAGCTGCCGCCAAAACGACGCAACCCAACGGGCGGATATATTGGCGGACATTTGAGGCGCGCGGATTTGACGCCAAAAAATCCGTACCCTTTGCCGTCACCCCGAATGGTCAATTTCATACCTACCGACTAAACCTGGCCAGTCAGACGAATTATACCGGCATCATCACCCAACTACGCATTGATCCGGGCTGCAAAGCCAACTCAGGGGATTGGATTCGAATCAAATCCATCCAGTTCGGCAGCGTTACGAGCGGGGGAAAATAGCCGCGATTATTTCATCGCAGCAGGTTCTGATTGATTTTTTTCGTCTGCGGGTTTATAGTATGGTTACAAAGCCACGGTGGGCCTCCGAATGAGGGGGCAACCGTTAAGGCGAGTTAACCTTGGGAAGGAGCGAGTGGAAGAAGTATGAATGAAAACATTTCATTAAGCCAGTGCGTAAGCTATATTGACTGCCAACTGGGGCTGGCCTGCCCCGGCAAACCACGTGCGCAAGCAGCCCGATTGCGTGCCAATCCTTCGATCACCATCTCCCGGCAGACCGGCGCGGGTGGCACGTCGGTGGCCTGCCTGCTGGCGGATTACCTCCAAAAGCACGGCCCAAAGCCGGCCTGCCCCTGGACGGTATTCGACAAGAACCTGATGGAAAAGGTGCTGGCGGATCACAATCTGCCCACTCGTTTGGCGCAATATCTGCCGGAGGACAAGAAATCCATGATTGCCGATATCATGGAGGAGTTGCTGGGGCTGCATCCGCCCTCTTATACGCTGCAGCGCCAGACGACCGAAACCATTCTGCAACTGGCGGATCTGGGCAACGTCATCCTGGTTGGCCGCGGTGCCCACGTCATCACCAGCCGGTTGGAGAACGTATTGCATGTGCGACTGGTGGCCCCGTTGGAGACCCGGGTGCAACGCATTCAAACCACGCAACAGTTATCCCAGCGGGCGGCCCGCGAATTCGTTCAGCACACGGACCAGGGCCGGACGCGTTATCTTAAAAAACATTTCCAGGCCGACATTGACGACCCGTTGTTATATCACTTGGTCATCAATACGGACTGGCTGACCCATGAGGAAACCGCCAAACTGATCGGGGACACGGTGTTGAAAAAATATTATCCGTAAAGTTGCTTTCCACGATTGTATTTGCGGTATCTCGGGAACGATCATATACCGATAATTTCTTGGCTGTGCGGCGTTAAAAAACCAGTTCAAACGCGGTCATGGAGAACTGTTACCCATGGGCAGGCTGGGCGAGACATTTGACAGCGCACTTTTCAAACGTTTTTTACTGAAATTCAGAAATCACTTTGGTAAACATAACGCCCAGGAAAACATAACGTGCATGGAATGGTTTCTGATGATCAATTTTTTCCTAAATCGCCGCGTTGTCTTGGTCGCAACGATCCTTGTCGCCTTGTCCGGCCTGATCGGGCAGGGCAGGGCGGGAACGTTTGTTGCCGTGCAGTCTGCTTCCTGGCATTTACCCACCACTTGGTCGCCGGTTGGGCCGCCGGGGACCAACGATACCGCCATTAACAACGGGCAGATACTCACGCTGAGTGATCCGGTGACGATTGCCGCCCTCGAATTGGCTGGGGGACGCATTACCGGCGGTGCGCTGACCCTTACGGAGGGTGGACATTGGACCGGCGGTGATCTGCTGACGCCGCTGTTGGTGTATGCCAACGCCACGTTATGGTTGGAAGGTCCGACCACGCTTGTACTCGGGGCGACGCTGACCAATTTGGGGACGATTTATTCCACGAATCAGATGATACTTCAGTTCAATTCCGGCGTCCGACTGATGAATCTGGGACGGTTCGAACTGGCTGGCCGGGGTACCTTTCAATGCCCGAGTGCCGCCACCAAACCGCGTTTTTTTAATCTGGGAACCTTCCGCAAGGGACCGGAGCCGGACACGGTTTTGTTTGCCGCGACGGATGGTGTGGAATTTCATAATTCCGGGCGGGTGGAAGCTTTGGGCGGGGTCTTGCGCTGGAATGGCGGCAGTTTCCACACGAATGCAACGTTCGTGGCCTCACCGGGGGCGCGCCTGGAGTGGAACAAGAACGGGCATCGCATTTCCGGGCAGTGCCGGTTTGATGGCGGTGGACGGTTTGTGCTGGCGGATGCGGTTACGTTCGATGCCGCCCAATGTCGGGTAACCAACGGGGTGCTGGCGTGTGAAGGCTCGGGAGCGCAACTGCTCGGCGAGGCGGAGGTGTTGGCCACCGGTTCGGGAGCATCGTGGGAATGGTCCGCCGGACGCGTTGCGGGCACCCTGACGTTGGGCGACGGTCTGACCGTCCGGATGACGGGTGATACAGAAAAAACCTTGAGCGGCGGCACTCTGACGAACCGGGGGATGCTGACGTGGAGCGGCAGCGGCGATTTCGCCGGGTATTCGGGTGCGCGCTTCGTGAACCTTGGGCAGATGGAAGTCCAGAACGATGCCCGGATATACTGCCCATTCGGTGGCGATGGCGTGCCAATCTTTATCAATGCGGGAACGTTCCGAAAAAATGGCGGTAGCGGCAGCACGTTGTTGGCCAATCTCAATGGCGGGTGGCAGTGGTTAAACCGGGGCGTTTTGGAAGTAACCAGCGGATTGGTGCAACTGGATTGCCCGGCTACCCTGGAGAGTGGCACGCGGATTGCCGGTCCCGGTTTGCTGCGGATCAGCAGCTTGGCGGTAACCAATTTGGGGCGGTGTGTGCTTACCAACCAAGGTTGGCTGGAGTTGTCCAATGGCGTCTGGCACGGGACCGGATCGGTGGCGGGGACGGGAACGTTCGGCTGGTGCAGCGGAAGTCTTGGTGGCCGGCAATTATTCGAGGCTGGTTGCCAGTTTTTCATTCGGTCTGGTGCGGCAAAAAACCTCGAAGCCGGAACGCGGTTGGAGTTGGCTGGTACGACATGGTGGACGAACGCGGCGGATATCACGGTGGGGAGCGGGGCAACCATTACGAATCGGGGCTGGTTAGAGGTCAGCGGCAGCGGAAGTTGGTATGCGACGGGCGCGGCGGCGAGTTTCGTCAACAACGGGAGATGGCACAAGAGCGGCACGGGCACGCTGGCTTTCACGTCTGCCGGGGCGGTGGGTTGGATGCTGGTGAATAATGGCTTATGGGAGGTGGAGCAGGGCAATCTGGATGCCAGCCAGGCGCAGGTGATGTTCGGTCCGGATTCGCAATTGCATTTCCGGTGGGGCGGAACCAATTACCCGGCGGATTATGGGCACCTGACTTTGGGCGATGGCGTGATCTTGGGCGGGAACTTGCAAGTATCTTTCAAAAATGGCTGGCTGCCACCGGCCGGGACGGGTTTTGATACCATGGTTTTTGGGAGCAGCACCGGCCGGTTTGGAACGGTGACGCTGGCAGGGGGGAGCGCCTGTGATTGGCGGGTGCGACAGGAACCCACGCGCCTGCGGGTTGAAACGCTGCCCGGCACACGGGTGCGGCCAGTGTCCCGATTGGGTGAGCAAGGATGGCAGTTGCGGCTGGATGGACCGGCGGGGACGCGGGTGGCGGTGGAAGCTTCCACGGACCTGACTGGGTGGACGGTGGTATGCACGAATGAAACATTTGCTGGCGCCCTGGAGTTTATGGATAGCCAATCGGCGGCATGCGGAAAACGGTTTTACCGGGTGAAAGTGAGGGAACCATGAACGCGTCTCTGGCGAGTACTCCGCCGCTGACCCGCGATTTTTTCAGTCCGGGAAGGCTCAGTGAGCGGAGCGGCGATTAGCGCGTTTCTACGGGCGCTGATTCGCCAAGCCCCGGTTCGATTATTCGCCAGCCGGGAAATGACATTTTTCAAGGCAGCTTGAACACAACCACACCAATGGCACCGGACAATCTGACCGGCCTGATCGAACGCGTGACGTTTTTCAACGAGGAAAACGGCTTTGCGGTCCTCAAGGTCAAGGTGCGCGGACAACGCGACCTGGTCACGGTGCTGGGCAATTTACCCACCGTCTCCCCCGGTGAATGGCTCACCGCGCATGGACGCTGGACCCGGAACCGCGAGCATGGCCTGCAATTTACCGGAGATACACTCTCCTGCAGCGCTCCCACCACCCACGAGGGGATCGAGAAATATCTGGGCAGCGGCATGGTCAAGGGTATCGGTCCCATCTATGCCGCCAAGCTGGTCGAGAAATTCGGCGAGAAGATATTCGACATCATCGAGCACCAATCGGCGCGGCTGGAGGAAATCGAGGGGATTGGCCCCAAGCGCCGCCACCAGATCAAGGGTGCCTGGGCGGAACAGAAAATCATCCGGGAGATCATGGTGTTCCTGCATTCGCACGGGGTCAGCACCAGCCGGGCGGTGCGCATTTACAAAACCTACGGTGAAGCCGCGATTGAACAAGTCAGCGCCAATCCCTACGCCTTGGCGCGGGACATCCCCGGCATCGGTTTCAAGACGGCAGACCAAATCGGGCAGAAACTCGGCATCCCGCATGATTCCGTGCTGCGCTGCGGTGCCGGCCTGGCGCATGTGCTGCAAACGGCGATGGACGACGGGCATTGCGCGTTGCCGGTGGGGTACCTGAAAGATCAGGCTGGCAAACTGCTGCTGGTGCAGGAACCTGCCATCAACGCGGCTTTGGAGCGAACGCTGCTCCAGAAGGAATTGGTGTTCTCGGTCGTAGAGGGGGAATCGTATGCGTATTTGCCCCGCCTCAAGCGGGCCGAGGAAGGCATTGCTTCCCGAATTCTGGCGCTCTGCCGGGGGGAATCCAACTATCCACCCATTGAATTCGACAAGGCGCTGGCGTGGTGCGAGGGCCGGTTGAACCGGCAATTGGCCCCCAGCCAGCGCGAGGCCTTGCGCCAAGCCCTGACCCGTCGTGTACTCATCATTACCGGTGGCCCGGGCGTCGGCAAAACCACGCTGGTCAACGCCATCTTGAAAATTCTCCAGGCCAAGCGGTTGCGCTGCCTGTTGTGCGCGCCCACCGGACGCGCCGCCAAACGATTGACCGAAACCACCGGGCTGGAGGCCAAAACCATCCATCGGTTGCTCGAAGTCACGCCCAACTCCGGTGGCTTCGCGCGCACTGAGCGCAACCCGCTCGAATGCGATCTGCTGGTTGTGGATGAATGTTCCATGGTGGACACGCCGCTGATGCACTCGGTGCTGCGCGCCTTGCCGGAAAACGCAAGCCTCCTGCTGGTGGGCGATGTGGATCAACTTCCTTCGGTCGGCCCCGGCATGGTGCTCGCCCATTTGATTCAAAGCGGGCAAGTGCCGGCGGCGCGGCTCACCGAAGTTTTTCGTCAAGCCGCCGGCAGCCACATCATCACCAACGCCCACCGCATCAACCAGGGCCAGATGCCCGAGTTGCCGGAGCGCGAGGTGACGTCCGACTTCTACTTTGTCGAACGGGAAACACCCGAGCAGACCGCCACCCTGCTGCTGGACATGGTGCGCAACCGCATTCCCGCCAAATTCAAACTCGATCCGTTGCGGGACATTCAGGTGCTCAGCCCCATGAACCGCGGCTCGCTGGGCGTCCGCGAGCTGAACACCGCGCTGCAAAACGCGCTCAATCCACGCCGCGAGCACGAGCCCTTCGTGGAAAAATTCGGCTGGCAATTCCGCCTGCGCGACAAGGTCATTCAGACGGAGAACGATTACGACAAGGACGTGTTCAACGGGGACATCGGCCAGATCACGCGCCTGGATGCCATGGAACAGGAACTCACGGTGCGTTACGATATGCGCGAGGTGGTGTACGCGTTTGGCGAATTGGACGAACTGGCCCCGGCCTACGCCATTACGATTCATAAATCGCAAGGCTCGGAATTTCCCGCCGTCGTCATCCCCCTGGCGATGCAGCAATACCTGCTGCTGCAACGGAACCTGATTTACACGGGGATCACCCGGGGCAAAAAGCTGGTGGTGCTCCTTGGCCAGCGCAAGGCCCTGGGCATGGCTGTCCACAATAACAAAACCCAGCAACGTTTCTCCGGTCTGCTGGCCCTGTTGCGCAGCCAGGAACCTCGGAATCTGGTGCAGGTTTGACTTTTCCCGTGTAAAAAAACATTCTTCGTCATGATTAAGCGCAAAATAAGAACAGCCGCATTTCAAACGTGGTTGCTGGCAGTCTGCTTGGCGGTGATCTGCGTGGGCACGACCCGCGCCCAGGAAAGCGTCACCATCGCGGTTACCGGCGATGTTTATACGCCTGGCGCCAAAATTGTCTCGGATGCCATTCTCCATCATCCCTCCGTTGCGGCGGTGTTGCTGGCTGGCGACACCTGCAATACCTGGCGGACACCGTTGAAAAGTTACAAGGCTTTGTACCAGGGCACTTATGACCGATTTATGGACAAAATTTATCCGTGCCCGGGAAACCATGATGCCTATAACTCCCCCGCCTTCGGTCCCTACGGAGAATTCTGGGGGCGCGCGGCGCACATGCCGCAGATGTATTACAGCTTTGACCTGGGTGGTTGGCATATCGTCAGCCTCGACAGCGTGACCCTGGTCAAGGGCGGAAAACCAGCGGACGCCCAACTGCAATGGTTGAAGCAAGATCTGGCTGCCAAGCCTCAAACACCGGTGCTGGCTTTTTGGCATTACCCACTCTTTTCAAACGCCAAGCATCGCGGCAACCCCAAGGTCAAACCATATTGGGATATCCTTTATGCGCATGGTCCGGCCCTCATCATCAACGGACACAACCATGTGTACGAACGGTATGGCCCGCTTGATCCCGATGGCCAGGCGGTACCCGAGACGAAAGGGCTCCAGGAATTTTCCGTCAGTCCGGGGGGGGCCAAGCCAGTCACCAAGGAATCCACGCCCAAAGGGCTACCGTCGAAGAAATTCCACGGCGATGCCTACCATGTCGGTTATTTTACGCTTGATGCCGGTGGCGGGTTCCGCTATCGCATCCAAGCCATCTCCAGTAAGGGGATAATGACCGTCGTGGACGATGGCGTGGGCAATCTTATGGGCGGCCCCAGTCCGAGCGGGCATTGACGCCGTGTCTCACCCTCTAACAACTTCCATCAACTGTGACACCTTGTCTGCATCGAGTTGGCTGAAACTTTTCGAAATACCTGTGGCGACCAGAAAACAGTCGGCGTAGGGCAAATAGTCGCCGACATTTTCCGGAGTAATTCCGCTGGCAATTGCCAGCGGAGAATCCCCGATGGCATCCTTCATGACTCGAATTTTGTCCACCTCTGCGGCACTTCCTGTTCCTGGCCCACTGGTAGTGACCACGTCCATGTACTGGGTCGCCAGGCGTGATACCGTGGCCAGCTTATCCTGCGGAACCACATTTTGATATTTGAACGCCACCCCGCCAAAATACAGCCCCGACCAGCCCGAAGCACGGCGGGCCTTCAGGATGGCTTCAGCGGCCTTTTGCACTGCGGCCTCGTGGTCTATCATGGCATTGTCCACCCATAGACCGGCCACCGCCTTGGGCAGCAGCGGGAATAGTTGGGTCTGCTTGAAGGTGTACCCCAAACAGTTCAAGCCCACCCACCAATCCGCATATTCCTGATGCACGTTTTTAAACAGGTCCAGCAACTCTTCATCGGAAATCCCATGATTGATAAGAAATACGCCATCGCAACCAGCCTGACGTGCCAGGGCCATGTTGCGTAGTGTCAGCCGGGCGTTTTCCACATGAATAACCGGCAACACCACATGTTTGCTTGTAAACTGGCTCCGATATGTTGAGGGCATAGTAATATTTTTTTAACTGCAGCGGGTTATGCGTTTAAAGCGGAAATCTGAAGGCCGAAACCAGAGGAAGACGGAACCCGTTGTCTGATTTCAAAGGGTTTTCTGTGGTTTATTTTTCGGTGTTTATTCGCCATGCAGATTCACTCACCAGTTCTTAAACGTTCCGGTGGGTTTACGCGGTTTGGTTTCGCTTTCCGGCGGGACAAAGATAAGGGGGCGCTCCTCAACTTTGCTGGCTTCGAGCAGTTGTTTGACTTGTTCCGGACTCATCTGCATGGCGACGGCCTGCGCTTGCTGTGCGGCCTGCTTATCCTCGGGTTTGTCTTTTTTATCTCCTGATTTGTCTTTATTGGCTTGTTGCTGATCAGCCTGTTTTTTTTGCTCCTGCTGTTTCTGGGCCTGCTCTTGTTCTTTTTTCTGTTGTTCCTGCTTTTGCTGCTCTTCCTTCTGCTTGTCCTGCTCGGATTTGGATTGTTGCTGATTTTTTTTCTGTTGGTCTTGTTGTTGCTTGGATTGATCCTGTTTCTGTTGGTCCTGCTTATCCTGTTTATCCTGTTTATCCTGTTTGTCTTTGTCCTGATCCGATTGCTGGTCTTGCTTCTGCTCCTGCTGTTGCTTCTCCAACTCTTCGAGCTGCTTTTTGACAAATTCGTAATTGTGCTGCGCCTCGGAGTCTTTGGAATTCAGGCGCATGGCCAAGGCGTATTGGTTGGTGGCAGACTGCCAGTTTTCCTTTTTCGCCTTCATGTCCGAGGCGCCTTCCCCCAAGCGATACAGCGCATTGCCGCCATTGTAATAGGCGTTTTGTTGCAACGCCAGATTCTCCGGGGAGGCGGTGGCGGCACTGAAGGATTTCACCGCCGTTTCAAAGTCGCCCGCCTGATATGCCGCCGCCCCGAGATTGTAGTGCAGGCGGGCATCCTCAGGTTTCTTAACCAGCAGCCGCTGATATTCGTCCCGGGCTGCTTTGTAACGGCCACGATCATAATGCTGTTTGGCCAGGGCAGGGGAACCGGTGTCGCCCATGGCCGGCCATGCCAGGAACAACAGAAGCATGGCTGCCACGGATTTGGCGTCCGTCAATTTGACTTTGCCCGCAGCGCCCCGGGCTGGCAGGAGCGCTTCAATCACCAGTAACAGCAGCGCGACGGCCAGCGGCCAATGGTAGCGTTCGTAAAACTGTTTGATGACGCGGGCGGAGTGTTCGCTACGCGGCAAGGGAGCCAGGCCTTTTTCATACAGCACATCCATGGTACGCGCGCCGGTCAGGTGCAGGTAGAACCCGCCGCCCGCCTTCGCGAGTTGTTGCAGCAGCCCTTCATTCAATTTGGAGACGATGACTTTGCCCGCGTCGTCTTTCATGGGTTCGCGACGTCCCGCGCCATCCGTGACGCGCAGCACTTCTCCCTCCGGGCTGCCAATGCCGACCGTAAAGATTTTCACGCCGTCCTGGGCGGCGGCTTGCGCGGCTTCGAGCGAGCCTTCCTCGTGATCCTCGCCATCGGTGAAGATGATCAGGACCTTATGACTGTCGCCGGCGTTGGTGAAGGCTTTGCGGGTGGCATCAATGGCCTCGGCCAGGGCGGTGCCGCCTTGGGGCATGATATTCACATCCAGCGCGTTGATGCTTTGCCGGAAGGCCCCTTCGTCCAGGGTCAACGGGCATTGCAGGAACGCCGTGCCGGCAAACGTCACCAGGCCCAAGCGGTCGCTCTTGGATTGCTGCATGAGGTCCATCGCCGCGAGCTTGGCGCGTTCCAAACGATTCGGTTTGATGTCCTCGGCGAGCATGCTCTTGGAAGTGTCAATGGCCACGATGATGTCCAGGCCGCGTTGTTTCACTTCCTCCCAATGAAAGCCCCATTGCGGGCGGGCGGCGGCCAAAATAATGAAAAACGCGGCGCCGAGCAGGAGGTACGAACGGAGTTTTTGCCGGGCGGGCGAAAAACCCACCGTCAACGAATCCAACAGGTGACAACTGATGAATTGGGTCAGGGCTTGCTGACGCTGGCGCACGGCACGCCACAGGAACCAGCCCAGCAAGGGCAACAGCAGGCAAAGCCAGAGAACATGGGGCGTGGCAAATTTCATGGTAACCTCCGCAGTACCGTGTTGGCCAGGAGCAGTTCGAGCAGCAATAAACCCAGACCGCCAAGGGCGAACCAGTGCGCCAATTCTGTGTGGCGGGCGACTTTCTTCACGTTGATCTCCGTTTTTTCCATCCGGTCAATCTCCTGGTAAATGTCCCGGAATTTCTCGGCGTTATCCGCGCGATAATATTGGCCGCCAGTGCGGTCGGCGATCTGCTTCAAGGTATCCTCGTCAATATCCACCGGCACCATTTGGTAGCCCATTTGGCCGAAGATATTGCGGACGGGCATGGGGGCTTGCCCACGGGTGCCGATGCCGATGGTATAAACCTTGATGCCCAAGGCTTTGGCGGCGTCGGCTGCTGTCAGCGGCGCGACCTTGCCGGCGTTGTTCTGGCCATCGGTCATCAGGATGACAATTCTGCTTTTTGATTTAACGTCTTCCAGGCGGTTCAAGGAGACCATCAGCGCCGAGCCAATCGCGGTGCCGTCCTCCTGGATGGTGCCTTGTTGCAGGCGCGACAGGTTTTGCTGGAGGAAATCATGGTCCAACGTCAGCGGCGAGGCGACGTATGCCCGGGCGGCAAAGGCCACCAAGCCAATGCGGTCGCTGGTGCGTTTGGCGATGAATTTGCTGAGCACCTCTTTGAGCATGGCGATGCGGCTCAGGCGCTTGCCTTTGATCTCGAAGTCTTCGGCAATCATGCTGCCGGAAAGATCGGCGGCGACGACAATATCCACGCCGCTGGCCGAGACGCTGGTTTCGGTATGGGTGAGGCGCGGTTGGGCCAGGGCCAGGATCAGCACGCCCAGCACCAGCCAGCGCAAGTTCGCCAGCAGTGCCCCGGCGGAAGCCCGGCTGGCTGCGTGATCGGGCTTTACCATGTCCACCGAGGAATAGACAAACGCCACCGCGCGCCCCTGCCGCCCCTTGAGCCACGCCAACAGCGGCAGCGCCAGCAATAACAACAAAAAATATGGACAGCCAAAGGTCATGAAGATGGCGTGGTGGGCAGTGGTGGTGGCGGCGGGTTGGCGGGGACAGCAGGCGTTGAAACCGCCTCATACGCGGTCTCATCCACCAGCCGCAAGGCGGTTTCCAGCAGTTCCCGCAACGTGAGTTCGGTGGGCTCAAACCGGGCAAACTTAACCAAGTCGCATTGTTGCAGGAAATCGGTGAGGCATTCCTTTTGCGCTTTGGTCAGCACCTCGGTGCGCTGCAAATCCTGGAGGAACTCTTCCGTGGTGCGTTCCGGGGCGCGCAATTGGAAGCGCTCCTCCAAGTAAACGCGCAACGCATCGGAGACGGCGCTGCAAAACTGGCGCGGGTCGCTGAGATAACGCAGGGCGGCCTCCAGGCGGCGTTTGGCGCGGACGTGTGGCGGTTCCACGGGCGGCGGGGTTTCCGCTCGTTTCGTGAGCCAGCGGTAGAAGTAATAACCGCCCACTCCCAGCGCGGCCAGCACGGCCAAGGTGCCCAGCGTCCACCAAAGCCATTCCCAACCCGTGGGAATGAACACCGGCGGGCGGATGGGCAGCAACTCGTTCGTGGTCACGGTGGACACGGGCGAGGCGGGGACGATCAGTGCTGAATTGGTGAGCGCCATGGGCGGATTAGCCTCTCATCCTCCGCTTTTCCCGCGTCTCAAAGAAACGCCCCAGCGCGGCGTCATACGGCAGATCGGTGCGCAGGCGGATCATGTCAATGCGGGCGGAGCGCAGGGATTTTTCCAGGTCCGTCTGCATTTGCGCGCGGCGCTCGGCAAACCGGGTGCGCGTGCGGGCGTCGTTGGTGTTGACCACCACCACTTCCCCGGTCTCCGCGTCCTCCAGCACCAGGCGGCCCAGCTTGGGCAACTCATATTCATGCGGGTCGGTGATTTGCACGCAGACCACGTCGTGCCGGCGATTGGCCTGGCGCAACGCCAGACTGGGCGGACGCCCGCCCTTGGGGCCCGGCGTGCTGAAATTCTCCATCAACAAATCCGAAATGACCACCGTGATGGCGCGGTGGGGTGTGACCCGGTTGAAGAAATCCATCGCGCCGCAAAGGTTGGTGCCCTTGCGTTTGGGTTCGTAAAAGAGAATCTCACGGATAACGCGGAGGACGTGGCGGCGGCCTTTGCGCGGCGGGACGAAATGCTCGACCTCATCCGTGAACAGGATCAGCCCCACTTTGTCGTTGTTGCGGATGGCGGAGAACGCCAGCACAGAGGCGATTTCCGCCGCGAGTTCCCGCTTGGATTGCTGCGCCGAGCCAAAGACGCCGGAACCGCTCGCGTCCACCACCAGCATCAGCGTGAGTTCGCGCTCCTCGACAAACTTCTTGATGAACGGATGATTCATGCGGGCGGTGACATTCCAATCAATCGCCCGCACCTCATCCCCCGGCTGGTATTCGCGCACCTCCTCGAAGTTCATCCCCTGGCCTTTGAAAACACTGTGGTATTGTCCCCCCAGGGTTTCCGTGACCAACCGGTTTGTGCGCAGCTCAATCCGCCGGATCTTCTTCAATATTTCGCGCGGGATCATCATGGCACCGGCAGTTCATCGAATATCTTCTGGATGACGGTTTCGCTGGTCTTCTCCTCCGCCTCCGCCTCGTAGGTCACCGCGACCCGGTGGCGCAGCACATCCATGCCGATGGTTTTGACATCCTGCGGGGTGACATAGCCGCGCCCGCGCAGAAACGCGTGGGCTTTGGCGGCGAGCGTCAGCGCAATCGTCGCGCGCGGCGAAGCCCCCAGTTGGATCATGCCCTGCAGTTGGATTTTATACTTGGACGGATCGCGCGTGCAGCAGACCAGGTCCACAATATAATCCTTCACCTTGTCATCCACGTAAATCTCATTGATCACCTTGCGCGCGGCGAGGATTTGCTTGGGCTCCACCACGGCTTTGGCGGCGGGCAAATCGCTGGTGCGGGCCATCAAGTCCAGAATCTGGCGTTCCTCCTCGCGGCTGGGATACCCAATCTTTAACTTCAGCATGAAGCGGTCCACCTGGGCTTCCGGCAGCGGGTAGGTGCCCTCCTGTTCAATGGGGTTCTGCGTGGCCAGCACCAGGAACGGCTCCTCCAGCTTATACGTTTGCTCGCCGATGGTGACCTGCTTCTCCTGCATCGCCTCCAACAACGCGCTTTGCACCTTGGCGGGCGCCCGGTTGATTTCATCCGCCAGCACCAGATTGGCAAAGACCGGCCCCTTGCGGGTGGTGAACCCGCCGGTCTGGGGATTATAAATCTGGGTGCCGACGACATCCGCCGGCAGCATGTCGGGCGTGAACTGAAGCCGCGAGAACTTCACATTCAGGCACGACGACAGCGTCTTGACCGATAGCGTCTTGGCCAGCCCCGGCACGCCTTCCAGCAGCACGTGGCCATTGGCCAGCAACCCCACCACCAGGCGCTCCACCAGGTACGTCTGGCCGACGATTACCCGCCCCATTTCGGTAAACAGCGGCCTGACAAACGCGGAGGCCTGCTGCACTTCATTGTTTATTGCACTTATGCCCGTATTCATGTTCGTAAAATCCTAACGCCAAATGGACACCAAAACCAGCAAAAGTGTTCAAAAACACCCTTTGCACAGTCGAGACGGCAGACCGGCAGCCGGGTTGTTGGGCCAAGTCATACACGATCCTCAGCACGGTCAGGCCACATCGTGAGGCCAGCCGCCGCAGAACCTACGAAGGCAAACGCAGCGCCCAGGGAAACAATCCAGCACGGAAAGTAGCGATGGGCATACACGATGCCCGTCGGCCCATCCACGACACTGAACCAGTCAATCTTCATCTCGCTCATCCGCCCGGTCGTCTCGTCAACCTCCGTGTACCACTTGATGTTCGGGTAAGTCAGGAAGGAAATGTCCCGGTCGCGAACCCCATCGGCCACGAACGGCCAAATGGCACGGCCGTAGCCGACCAGCCACGATGCCGATACGACAACGCTTACTAAACAGAGAATCGCTAGGAGTGATCGTCGCATGCAGTATTGGCCTAACAGTATTCTTGAACGAACATTTCGTTCGTGGTTTCCGGTGGCCAGTTGGTTTTCATGGTGCCGACCATCCCTAAAAAGGCCCCTCGGGTCAATGCGAAACGGCTGTTGGCACGATCCCGGCGTTGCCTGCAGCCGGTTTGTTCGGCCAGAGCGACGGCTCGCCTCTCATCTCGGCTCTCCATAGAATCTGCGCCATAACAACCAGAGCAGAATGCTTCCGGCCACAATCTCCGCCAGATAAATGCCCGAGCTCAAATGGAAGAATGCGTCCTTCAGAAACAGAAGCGTATGCTTTCCGTCTTTCTCCATCAGGTCCTCCACCCCGCTATGGCCGACAATCCAGGTCGAAATACCAACCTCCGCCCATGTGACGAACATGAGTGACGCAATGAGCAACCCGCCCAGCAGCATGATGGTGGCTTCCTTTTTCATGGCGCATAGGGTGTGGCCGAACAGTATTCCTGAACGAACATTTCGTTCGTGGTTTCCGGTGGCCAGTTGGTTTTCATGGTGCCGACCATCCCTAAAAAGGCCCCTCGGGTCAATGCGAAACGGCATTGCCTCAGCATCTCTGGCACCCGCTTCGGGGTGCATGCGTCTTTTCTCTGCGGTGGACCGCATGGGGTGGCAGGGCCGAAGGCCCGACATGTGATAGCCCGGGCTGAAGGCCCGGGAATACGTTCCCCGCCAACCGCTCCGCCCTGTATGGGCGGCACCATCGTTGCGGGCGACAATCATGGAACTGAACATCCCGCCCTTTCAGGGCGGCGGCAATAAGGTGGTTCCTCGTTTCCTTGGGGCTTCACCCCAAGCTATCACATCACGGGCTTTCAGCCCGGCGCTGTCTGTGCGGGATCGGGGCATGACCTCCGGAAAGCCGCCCAATAAACCCAACTGCACCCAGAATGGGTGCCAGAACTGTACTTTAACATCCCGCCATTAAAGCCGGGCCCATCGTTTTTTTGGCGCTTTTCGAGGCTTTTTGCGTAAGTGACTGTAAATTAGCCGGATGAACATTAAAATTTGAAAAATTCCCGCCAAATTTTGCCAAATGGGCGAGGCCATTTCCCAAGCCGCTGGGGCCGGGAGGCACCGATAACGAAAAACCGGGCGGTGTGTCCCGCCCGGTTTGGACGCCCAATAACAAGCATCATGAGCCTGCTTGAAAAGGATCCGGGAATGAGTTACTCTCTGGCGATGGACACGACGGATGAAGCCAAGAGTAATCGCCGGCTGGAATTAGCACAGCGGGCATACCAGGATTTTTATGCGCAGTGTTTTTGGTCGTACCGTCGGGATTTGAAAATCACCGAGGAGGACATTCCCTTTGTCATCCGCGAGTTGCGTCTAAATGGCGGCCACAAAGGCTACCGAATTGTTGCTGAATTATGCCCATAGGCCCATTTGAAAGTGAAGTGCTGCATACGCTGGCCAGCCAACGCAACCCGGACAGTTACATTGGCGGGGCCACCGTTTTGCATCAATCACCGGATTCACCGCGTAGCTCGGCAGACATTGATGTCTTCCATGATACCGTTGATGCGGTGCAGCGCGCTGTAACCACTGACCTAAAGACGCTTCAGGGGGCGGGCTATTGCGTGGAGGTGACTAGTCAGCAGGAGTCTTTTTGCCGTGCGATTGTGACCAAGGGCGAGCTGGCTACCAAACTGGAATGGGTTCAAGATAGCGCCTTTCGCTTTTTTCCGGTGGAACCAGATGTGGAGATGGGCTGGCGATTGAATTTTTGGGATGCGGCCACCAATAAAATACTGGCCTTTGGTTCCAGGGAAAAATTGCGAGACTGGGTGGATGTCATGTATTTGCATAATCGGCACTTACCCGTGGGAGCCTTGGTTTGGGCGGCAGCGGGAAAGGATGCCGGGCTTACCCCCGAGCTTTTATTGGATAGCGCCAAGCGGTTCAGTCAATTTTCCATTCAAGCGGCGGATTGGAATCGGTTGCAAATGTCCCCTCCTGGAGACCCTGTCCGCTTCAAACAGCAGTTTCTTCAGGCTATCGCCGCCGCAGAGATGCTGATCGCCAAGCTGCCGCCGGCGGAAATGGGGTGCCTCTACTTGGGTCCGGATGGAAAACCCGTTTGCCCCGATCCAGAGCAAAGTGACTTTAAGCGACTGACACGTCATTTCGGAAGCATCAAAGGGGCTTGGCCAAGGATTGTAGGTAGCCCCATGAGATAATGCGATGACTTGATCCCGCCGCCCCGCTTCTCCGTTCGAGGCTGGGTGGCAGTTCTGGAGTGCCTCGTGCGCTCCACCGCCCCGGTCGGCGGCGGTCGCTCACCCTTGTCGTTTAGCCCCATAACAACGCCTCATGGATTGTCCGGAGAGGCATTGCTTCGGAATCTCTGGCACCCGCTTCGGGGTGCATCACACTTCTGCGGTTTACCGGTGGTCGCGCCCCGTGCCCCTCGCGCCCGGCTACTATCTGCCAATCCTATCGGATTGGGGAAATCCAATCCCCCGTTTGTTTGGGCGGCGGCGGGTGGTGCGAAGAAACAATTCTGAAGGAATTGCGTCACCAAAGGCCAAGGTTGAATCGGTAAGGGGATAAGGGGCCGATTCTACCTTGGTTGCGCCGCTTACCGTGATCGGGCAACCCTGAAAGCGGTTGCGGCAAGAGGCTGTCCGCCAAAACGCCAATCGCTCGGGTCAACTCATCCCAGCATTGACCCGGCGCGCCCGTTTCCCTTACTCTCGCTCCATGGTCAAGCAAGCGAAGTCAAAGAACTCCACCGAAGCTGCCCCGGAAACCCCGGCGGCGAACCAGCCTGCCGGTCGGCCTTCCGCGCTCGGGATACCCGCGTCATCTATTGCGGCGATAACCTGGAACAGTTGCGCAAGCTGCCCGATCAGTGCGTGGACCTCATCTACATTGACCCGCCGTTCAACTCCAACCGCAACTACGAAGTCTTTTGGGGCGAGACCAAGGAGAAGCGCGCCTTCGAGGACCGCCATGATAGTCCGTAATTACATATTAGTTCATGCTTGGTCTGATCTTCAGAAAGAATAAGCCACCATCAATTCACAAAAATGTTCAATTCAAAATTTAGGACAGCTGAAGTAACACAACTTTATGAAGACGTTAGGGAATGGTGCCATCCTGAATATCCATTACTAGACCCTCTCTATTCTTCCGGCTCTAATATGCCGGTAGTTGATTTCACACCCTATGTCGCCGCCTGGCTTCGGACCGGCCGATATGAAGCGATTAATGAGTTATGGAGCATGTTAACGTGCCAAAGTGACGCCTCGGCCTATATGCTCAAACAAGTCCTAGCAGCCCGTTTGCCATCATGGATCATGCTATCCGAAACGGCAAAATATGAATTACACGCCATCTACATCCTTTCAATGCGTGCACATATGTGCGGCGGGCAAGGTGCAGTATTCGTTGGAAGCTTGTTAGCGACAACAACAGTGGCTAGCCGCCAGTTAGAGATTGCTCCCGCTTATCATGAGGAGCTACTGCGTGTCATACAGTCTGAAATTACCAAAGAGTCGTTTCTCGGGGCTCAATTTGGTCGGGCTAAGGGTGCTAAATGCTCGTTAGAAAAGGCCATGTCCCCTCTGGCTGCTGCAGAAACAGCAGCCGAGAAGTTAAAAGTTGTTCCGCCAATGGTTCGGGCTGTTGTTTATGATTATCTCGTCCGCAATTGGGGGCAGGGAACACTGCGCTTCAATTTGTACTATGATGACCGACTTTATGGCTGTGGAGTTAAATGGAATCAACACTACACTGAATGGCTGGATTTCTTCTGCCCACCAACCCAAATTACTCAAGTGCCACAGGCAGTTACGAAGGACATACTTCGAGAAGCCTTATTGCAAGAAGGCATTTCATTCAAGAAAACCGCCAGTAAACAAGCGATGGTTGAGCAGGCAAATGGCATTGCCGGATTTCTTCCAGCATTAGTAGCACGAGTTTGCCCCGAAAAACAAGAACTGCGACCTGAGTGGGTTGAACCAGTAAAAGTGTGGGCTGAACGCGTGAAATACTGTGAACCGATTGGGGCTGCATTACTTAAACTTCTCGCGTTAAGCGCGATGAAATTCAAATGATGACTATGGACATTGATGGCCGTATCTTCCCTGCCGGTGCTGCACCGCAACGACGGGGCAAAACCACCGGGGAGTTTGAATTCATGGACGGCTGGTACGCTACCCAAGTGAAGCAAAAGGATAAGGAGAGTCGTCCGAATATTGACACCTTCTTCCAAGACCGGCAAAATCACTTGACGGTGAAGGAAATTCCGGAAGAACACCTGGCGAAGAAACTGGCATGAAGCCATTAAACAAATTCAAGTTGATCATCCAGCGTGAGGTTAAGCAGCGCGGGAAAAAAGCTATTCGTTTTAAAACTATTTTAGGAGACCGTAAATATGCCCGATGAAGCAACAGTTCCATCCAATGCTTCGGTTTGTACTCGCTGCCGATGGCATGGTTGGCCGGTAGAGGACGAAGGCCGAAGAAATTATTCCGGCTGGAGCATTGGCAAACGTGGCGTGCGGTATGGATTTGGCACGAGCCGAAGGGCTAAAGTAAAACTTGTCTGCGCATCATGTGGTAGCGGGTCATTGGTTGAGGCTGGTTCTCCGCGTGGTATAGAGTTGTTGGCAAAAGAAGGGTATAAAGTCGGACGAATGCAATTACGCATAGGATGCTCTGGTTTATTGGTACCAGGTATTATCATGGTGGTTCTTGCGCACACTGCAATCAATTCATGCAACCCAACGTCTTCGACATCACAAGTAACCAAACCAGCTTCAACCTTGAATGTGCCGCAAGTTAAGACCGTACAACCTGAAACACCTGCTCCAAAAAACAATACCCCGTCCAACCTAGATCCAGCGCCGGTTGTCAAAGATCCAGGTTTGGAGGCGCGAACCGTTCAATGGCTGATCCATGAGGCGGATAATGGCATATCACATGCCCAATATAGCTTGGGGATACGTTATCTAAAAGGAGACGGAGTGCCACAGGATGATTTGATTGGGCTAAAGTATTTAGGCTTGGCGGCTGAACAAAAAAATGCACAGGCTAAAGATGCATTGGAAAAGTATTCTAAAGGAATAAAGCCTTGAACGGCATGGAGGATTTTATGGCCGGAGGCGGAGTAACGTATATGTTGGCTTGGACTTCTAAAGATCTCATTCGGCGCTGGGGTGCCAGAGTTTACTTTAACGCCTGCCATTAAAGCTGGAAAACCCTGTTTTTTGATGTTTTTGGCGGTTTTTGCGTAAGTGCCTTATTTTCAGGACGTAACCTACATGGGTTTGGCGGGAAAATAGGTTCAACCGGCCCAAAACCACCAAAAAACGTCAAAAATCCATGTGGGTTTTGTCCAATCCGCCCTGGGCTTGAGCCAATCCGACCTAGGATTGGCTCAGACCCACCTGTTTATGTGTCAAACCATAGCATTCGTTTTTCTCTAGCCGGGATTGTTCATGTTCCAGATTCCTGCCACCCCAACTCCCTGGCTACAAGGCTCCTATCTTCTTCAGTTCTATTTTTCTGCCCGTAAATATTTTTGCCATGTCCGGCTTCCCATTTTTATGCCAGTTCATTTTTCTGCAAAAGCTTCCTGTTCTGGGTTCGGCCTTCGGCCTTCGGATTTGTTCGTTGTTCGCGTCAATTGGCGTGCATTCGCGGGCCACGTCTTCGGCGGTCAAAGAATTGTGATAAAAATTCATTTCATCACAAAAATATCACATTTTGTGATGAAAAATGCGTTCATCAGTAGAGTAGAGAGGGCGGACGGATTGAAGAGGCCCGCAGGCCAATGAC
>JBAXGN010000119.1 GCA_037139415.1 Verrucomicrobiota bacterium
ATGCCGAACCCTTGAAAAGGACTCCTGCCCACCTCTGACTTTTGCCAAAGTCCAGTCCTCTCCCCGAGGGAGAGGAGACAGGTGAGCAACGCAAAACCGCCGAACTGATGCGCAAAACCCTGCTGGGCAAATAGCGGAAGTATTCTCTGGCACCCGCTCCGGAGTGCGTTCCCCTTTCTCCACGTTTCCGGTGGTCGCGCCCTGTGCCCCTCGCGCCCGGCTTTCTGTCAATTCTCCGGGTTGGGGAAATCCAATCCAGTGCTGGTTTGTAACCTCGGGTGGATAAGGGTTCCCGCCCAGCATCATGGCCGCTCACCCAGTTCATCCTCCTTATCTTTCTCCCTTCGCCGGCTCAGAAGACCGGCGGCAGGGCACGGGTTTGGCGGATACGCTCCGCAACGAGGATGGCCTGCATTCGGCGCAGATCCTCGTCTTTGCTTCCGCTTAGAATCAAATAATCAAAATGGACCCACTCCGCGAGTTCCTGCCGCGCCACCTTGACCCGGCGTTCAATCACTTCCGGCGCGTCCTGGTTGCGATTGCGCAGGCGTGACTCCAATTCGGTAAGCGACGGTGTGGTCAGGAACACACTCACCAGCGCGCGCGCCAACTCGGGCTCGCGGCTCGCGGCGGCGCGGATACTGGCGGCCCCCTGCACGTCAATGTTCAACAGCACATCGCGGCCCGCCCGCAAGCGATTCAGAACCTCCACCTTCAAGGTGCCGTACCGGTTGCCGTGAACGGTGGCGTGCTCCAGAAATTCACCCACGGCGGCCCGCTGCTCAAACTCCGCCACGGAAAGGAAGTAATAATCCACGCCGGGTTGCTCGCCGAGACGTGGCGCGCGCGTGGTGCAGGTGATGGCGCGGGAAACCTGGGCATCGCCCGCCAGCACGCCGTTGCACAAGGTGGTCTTGCCCGCGCCGGACGGCGCCGAGATGACGATTAACAAGGGGGTGACGGTCGCGCTCATTCCACGTTCATGGCCTGTTCACGGAATTTTTCCAACTCGGTCTTGAGGGTGACCACCTCGCGCGAAATGAGCGCATCGTTGGCCTTGGAGCCGATGGTGTTGATTTCGCGGTTCATTTCCTGCGCGAGGAAATCCAGCGTGCGCCCAACCGGCTCCTTGCTTTTCACACAATCATCAAACTGCTTGAAGTGGCTTTGCAGACGCGCCAATTCTTCAGAAATATCGGAGCGATCAGAAAAAAGGACAATTTCCTTAAGCAGGCGTTCATCGTCTGGATTGAGCGAGGCCAAGCCGGCGGCGCGGAGGCGTTCGAGCAGTTGCTCCCGGTAACGCTTCATGACTTGGGGCGCCTGTTTCTGCACGCGCGCCACGGATTTTTTCATGCCACCAATGCGTTTGGCCAGATCGCCCGCCAGATGGCCCCCCTCGCTATCACGCATTTTGAGCATCGCGCCCAACGCCGCCTGCAACGCCTTATCCACCGCTGGCCAGAACGATTCGGCATCCGAGGCGTCCAGCTCCGACTCCAGCACACCGGGAATGCGGGCAACGATTTCAACGGGGATGACGGGCGACAGATTTAATTCCTTGGCCAGCCGGGATAGTTCCTTCGCGTATGCGCGTGCCAGGGGCAGATTCAGGCGCGCCCGGGCCGTAGTGCCATTCTCCCCAGGATGAAATCCGATTCGGCACGTGACTTTTCCACGGGAAATGGCGCGATTGATAACGTCGCGGGCCTGGGCCTCCAACACCTCCAGCTCGCGCGGTAAATGAACTGAGACCTCGGATTGTTTTCGGTTCACCGAACTCAGTTCCGCCGTTATTTTGTAGCCGTCGCGCGAACATTCGCCGCGGCCGTATCCCGTCATGGATCGCATGGGTGAACTATGCGGAAAACCGGCGGGCAGCGACAACCATTAAATTAAAATTTCAACGCCTGCTCCAAATCCCGCCGCAGGTCATCCACGTCCTCGATGCCAACGGAAAAACGAATCAGGCCGTCGCTGATACCCACCTGGTGGCGCACCGCTGGCGGCACCGAGGCATGGGTCATCGAGGCCGGATGGCAAATCAGACTTTCCACCCCGCCCAAACTCTCGGCCATGGTAAAAAGGCGCAGGCTGCGGCAGAACTTCAAGGTGGTGTCCAGCGAGCAATCCAGTTCCGCAATGAACAGGCCGGAGCCGGCTTTCATCTGGCGTTTGGCCAACGCGTATTGCAGATGACTGGGCAGGAACGGATAGCGCACGCGCCGGACGCGCGGATGTTTTTCCAGCCACCCGGCCAGCTCCAGGGCATTGGCGCAATGGCGCTCCATGCGCAGCGCCAGGGTGCGTTGTCCGCGCGTGGTCAGCCAGGCATCAAACGGCCCGGGTTGCAGCCCCAGCGCCTTTTGCGCGAAAATCATGCGCTCCTGCCACGCGGGATCGTTCGTGGCCACAATGCCGCCCAGGCAGTCGCTATGCCCGTTGATATATTTGGTGGTCGAGGAAAGCGAGAGCGTGGCACCGAGTTCGAGCGGACGTTGAAGATACGGCGACGCAAACGTGTTATCCACCAACACCGGCGCGCCGACTTCCGCCGCCACCGCGTTGATCCCGGCAATATCCACCACTTTCAACAGCGGATTGGTGGGACTCTCCAGCCATACCAGCGTGGGGCGTTCCTTGCGGATTTCCTCCCAATTGGCGGTCTGGCTCAAATCCACATACCGCACCCGCAATCCAAACTTGGCGAACACCTTGTCAAACAGCCGGTACGTGCAGCCATAGACATTCTCCTCGGCCAGCACCACGTCGCCGCTTTTGAGCGAGGACACCACCGCCGTGATGGCCGACACCCCGCTGGCAAAACACGTCGCAAACCGCGCGTTCTCCAGCGACGCAAGGCTGCGCTCCAGCAAACGGAAATTCGGGTTGCCCGAGCGGGTGTAATCAAACCCGTCCGGATTGCCCGTCTGGAACGTCGAGGTGAGAAACACCGGCGGCATCACGGCGCCGGTCGTGCCGGAAAACCCCCGGCCCTCATGCACCGAGCGGGTACTGAATCCTGCCTGATCTTCTGATTTCATGCGCGCACAGGTTAATCCCAAATCCGGGAAGACGCAAAATAATCCGCGCTCACAAATTCGGCGCAAACGCGACCAGCTTGCGGTACTCGGACAGAATGGAAAGCAGCGCTGTCACCAGCGCGGATTCTTTCAAGAATTCCGGCGGATATTTCGGGGTTTCCAGGATCAGTTCAAAGGGGCGCGGGCGGGCGTTCGGCGGCGCTCGCAGGATGCCTTTAAACCCGTCGCGAATAATGCCGTTGCGCGCGTTAAAGCCATCAATGACCCGATTCCCGTTGCGGGGCACAAACTGGTCAGCCGCCTGCAACGCTGGTTCGATCAGATATTGGGTCAAGGTCGCACCATGGGCGTATCCGTAAAATCCGTCGCTGGTATCGTCCGTATGCAATGAAATCAATCCTTGGAACGTATGCGTGGTAAGTTCGGCCTCCAGAATTTTGACCTCCGGCTCGGCGGACTGCTGCCAGAATTCGCGGTTCAAATCCTTGCCGCTGCGGGAGAGCCGGGTGTTGTCCGTCAATCCAGTCGGGTTACACACTGGATAAAGGAACAGGCAATAATCTGTGGCCAACTCCGGTTTGGCGTCGATCAATTTGATGAATTGAATCAGCGCGTGGATCCCTTCTGTTTCATCTCCATGAATCCCGGCAAAGAGCCCAATCCGGATCGGGTCCCCACCGCCGCGCGGGCCAATAAACCGATAACGTGGCAACTCATACGTCTGCCCGGCGCTTTCAAACTTTGTGCCTTGCTCGGCGATCAAATTCACCGAATGCACCGCCAATTGCTCCAGCGGAGCCAGGATATTTTCCAAGCTTCGGCGCGTGGTCGCACGGCTATCTTTATGTCCTAATCTGTTCAATAACAATGGCATAAACACGTTTTAAATACGTTCAACTTGAGGTAAGGTAGCACTATATATTACAATGTCAATAGTGTTTATAGAGTATCCGCTAAAAACTCCGCTTGATTCCAGCGCGGAGAGTCCGCACTCTCGGCGGTCGGAAATGAAACGGGTAAAAGCAGGATTTTTTGTGCTCGAAGGCGTCAATGCCTTCGTGACTTCGTATTTCTTTAATTACCTCCTATTCCTGTTTCGGGATGCCTTTCATTTTGGCAATCGGGAAAACCTGACAGTCGGGGCGGTGCATGGGCTGATTTACATTTTTGCGGCCTGGTACGGGGGACGCTTTGCGGAAAAGCACGGGCGCATCACGGCGCTGTACGTAGGCTTTGGCGGCATGGCGTTGGCGCTGGCCATCGCCTCATTCCTGCCCGCGTTGCCCTGCCAGATTGCGATGCTGCTGGTCTGGACGATTTCCATGTGCTTTACCTGGCCGGCGTTGGAGGCGCTCGTCAGTGAAGGTGAAGATGACGCCGGCCTGCCGCGCATGATCGGCATTTACAACCTCGTCTGGGCCGGCATGGCGGGGCTGGGCTATTTCTTTGGCGGCGCAATTTTTGAAACATTGGGCCGGCAAAGCCTGTACTGGCTGCCCGTGGCGGTTCACATCGGCCAATTGGGGTTGTTGGTTTGGCTGACCCGCCAGATTGCGCGCGAACAGCCATCACCCGCGCCCACGACGTCCCATCCCCACCATCCCGAGGCCGCTGCCAGCGCGCAAGGCATCAAGCCCGAGGCGTTTTTGAAAATGGCCTGGGTGGCCAACCCCTTTGCGTACATCGCCATCAACACGCTGCTGGCCATCATCCCAGACCTGGCCCGGCGGTTCGGGCTTTCGCCCACGTGGAGCGGCATTTTTTGTTCCATCTGGTTTTTTACGCGGTTCCTGGCCTTTTTGGTATTATGGCGCTGGACCGGCTGGCATTATCGGTTCCGCTATTTGATCGTCTCGTATGTTGGTTTGATTGCCGGCTTCCTTCTTTTGTTGCTGGCCCGGGATTTGTGGTTGGTGATTGTGGCCCAAGTGTTTTTTGGCGCGTCCACCGGGTTGATTTATTATTCCTCGCTCTTTTACTCCATGGATGTCGGCCAGGAATCCCAAGGCGCCCACGGTGGATTGCATGAAGCCGCCATCGGGGCCGGGATATGTGCTGGCCCGGCGTTGGGTGCGACCGCGCTCCGTCTGGCTCCGCAATCGGCCAACGTGGGAACCTACGCGGTCGGCGGCCTGCTGCTCGTCGGCATGGTGGCCTTAATCTGGATGCGCCAAAAGGGACGGGCATGACCCCATGACGAGGCACACGGAGTACCCTTGAATTAAATCCATGAACAATGCGCCGCCAAAAATAACCGCCACCACCTCCGGAAGAATGGCATCCATTTTTGCAGGCACGATCCAACCCACCGAGCTTTCGGGCACGTACCGGTTGGGGCTGGTGATCGTAGCCATCGTCATGGTGTTGCTGCCGGCGGTGTATGTCGGGCTGATTGCCGCGACCGGCACATTGGTGGGTTGGCACGCCGTGAACCATATTCAATGGATGTCCAACCGGGGCGGATGGCTGGTGTACCTCACGCCGATTGTGGTGGGAGTGGTCATGGTGCTTTTCATGATCAAGCCGCTCTTTGCCCGCCCACCCAAACGCCCCGATTCCTATTCCGTCAAACGGGAGGAGGAGCCAGGGTTGTTTGATTTCATTGACCAGATTTGCCGGCAGGTGCGGGCGCCGCTGCCCTCGCGGGTGGACCTGGATTGCCAGGTAAATGCCTCGGCGAGTTTTCGGCGTGGCCTCTGGAGCCTGTTCGGAAATGATCTGGTGCTGACCATCGGGTTGCCGCTGGCCAGCGGCATGAGTCAGCGGGAATTGGGGGGCGTGCTGGCGCATGAGTTTGGTCACTTCGCCCAGGGCGGCGGCATGCGGCTGACCTATGTCATTCGCTCGGTCAGCTTCTGGTTTGCCCGCGTGGTGTATGAGCGCGATGCCTGGGATGAAAAGCTCGCGGATTATTCGCGCAATACCGATATTCGCCTCGGCCTCATCCTCTACACCGCGCGGGGCTGCGTGTGGTTGACCCGCAAGGTGCTTTGGGTGCTGATGATGCTCGGCAACGTGATCAGCAGTTTCATGCTGCGCCAGATGGAATTCGATGCGGACAGCTACGAGGTGAAAGTGGCGGGCACGGAGGCGTTCATTGCCACGGCGCGCAAACTGCAATTGCTGGGGGTGGGCAGTCAGTTGGGCATGCAACATTTGCGGCAAAGCTGGCAGAGCAAACGGCTGCCGGACAATTTTCCCGCGTTCGCGCTGCAAAAATCCCGTGAGGTGTCCGGCGATATCCTGGCCAAGATCGAGGAAAGCCAGGCGGTCAGCAAGACCGGCATGCTTGACACGCATCCTTGCGACGCCGCCCGCATCGCCCAGGCCAAGGCGATGAACCAGCCTGGCCTCATCCAGACGGAGGCGCCCGCGACCAGTCTGTTCACCGAGTATTCGCGGGTGGCCCAGGGCGTCACCCAACACTTTTACCGGCAGATGTTGGAAGAGGATTTCAAGCCGGAAGCCTTGGTGTCCACCGACGAAATGCTGCGCGAAACCAGCCAGGTACAACAAGGCTACGAGGCGGCTGACCGTTACCTGATGGGCCTGTTTTCGGTGCTGCGCCCGCTGACGTTGCAGGAACATGAAGTCATGCCGCTGCCCAATCCCGATCTGGCCCGGCAGGCCTTCACCCAGTGCCGGCAGCAGGCCGAAGCGCAACGGGCGGAAGCCAAAGCCGCGATGGAAGCCTACGCGGAGGCCTACGGCAAAGTCCGGGTGGCCACCCTGTATCAACATGCGCAACAGGCGGGGCTGACCATCAAAGACACCGAATTCAAACTGCCGGGCAAAACGCTGGCGGAAACCATCCAGCTTCAACTCAACGCCTGCAAGGACGAGCAGCCGGTGGCCCAGCGCCTGAAGCCGTTGGAAGCCACGGTCCACCGCCGACTGGTCGCCGCGCTGCAATGGCTCGCCACACCGGGAGTGGCGGAAAAAGCGGGCCTGCCGGGTGGCGTGCTGGAAGCGCAACAATTGGTGCGGGTACTGGCGGTGCTGGGTCCGCTCATGCCGCGCGTGCTGGAACTGGAGCGGCTTGGGTACACCCTGAAACAATTGCTGGATGCCTGCCAGAAGAACAATGGCACCGGACAAGTAACCCACGTGCTGGATGGATTGGCCGCCAAGGCACGGGCGCACCTGACCGAACTGGAACAGGCATTGGGGACCGTCAAATATCCGTTCAGTCATGCGCAAGGCGAACTCAGCCTGGCCGAGTTTGCGCGGGCCGACGGCCAGCATGAACACCAATGGATCATGGCCCTGATGCAATGCGGGGCGGTTTCCGAAAAGTTACCGGGCCTCTATGGCCGGGTGCTGGGCCGCCTGGCGGTACTGGCGGAAAAAGCGGAAGGCTGAGGCTGGCCAACCGGGTATTCTCTGGCGGCATCCAGCAAATCTTTAGCGATAGTACGATGAACCATGGAAAATAGATCACTTTATTTTTATGCAAAACGTAAGTTGAACTTTGGTTTTGCGATTATTATCGCAGTGCTTTACGTGCTTACTGCCCCGCCCATCATGAAGGCGATGACGCGCCAGAACCCAAGAGAGTGGCCGCGCTTTTACCAACCATTGGCTCGCGGGTTCCAATGCGATCTGACCCGGCCGCTGTTCAGTTGGTATTTCGATAACGTATGGGGAGCTGATACCGAAATTCGAGGAGAATGAGTCGCTGTTTCATTCGTTCCGTCATTCTGGTTGACACAATTTGTTCACTACTTATGCTTTCTATGTCATGCGAAAAGCACCTTTTTTACTAAGCCTTTTGTTCGTAACCGTATTGGCTGTGGTGGCAGCCTACTGTTCCTGTTTCGTAGATATTAATGGGCTCCACTCAGGAACAGATGCGGACTTTATTCGTGCTCGTTGTCCTGTCCGCCTAGTTCAGCCTGAGTGGGTCAGTAATCAACCCTATATGCTCATGGATTGGTGTGTAGCAGAGGTAAAAGCTCGCCTCAGCCTTGTCGCCGGCCTGTGGCTCGGAAGCGTTGGCATTGTTGTTTGGCGGTATTTGAAAAGTCGAAAAGCAACAACGGCCATCTAACCATCTGTCTTCTCAATCTATTGATGCATGGCAGTGAGGGATAGCACCCTTACGTAAGCTGCTCGAATTGCGATAGGATATCAAATCTGGCGCTTTTTGCCAAAACCCGGTTTTATGCTAAACTATTTGCCGTAGTTCGGAGCGGTCGCAGGCTAATTCATTGCTGCGGACCGGGTTCGGGATTTATTATCAATTTGTTTGGCGTACCGGGCGGGCTTTTGGTTATCCTGCCGGTGCGTCAGGTTATTGCTTTTGTATGGATATAAAACTGCCAAATTTGGGTGAAGGCGCCGATTCCGGCGTCGTCGTGAGCATTCTGGTCAAGGAGGGCGAGGAAATCAGCGCCGGCCAGAACCTCATTGAATTGGAAACCGGCAAGGCCGTGGCCTCCATTCCCGCCAGCGCGGGGGGCAAGGTCGAGCAGATCCGCGTCAAGGTGGGGGACAAGATCACTCCCGGTGCGGTCATTGTGACGGTAACCGGCGGCGGCGCCGCTGCCGCACCTGCTGCGGCGCCTGCCAAGGCGGCTCCGGCACCGCAACGTCCGGCGGCTCCCGCACCCAAACCCGCCGCCGCTCCAGCCCCCGATCCGGAACCGGAAGAAGAACTGGTGCCGACGCTGGAAAGCACCGATGACACCTTTACGCCTCCCGCCTCCCCCACCATTCGCAAGTTGGCCCGCGACCTCGGCATTGATCTGCGCCGGATCAAAGGCAGCCAGCACGGCGGCCGGATTGTCCTTGAAGATTTGCGCGGTTATGTGCAGGGCTTGATTCGCCAGGCTGAAAAGGCCAAGGCGCAGCCCGCCAGCACCACCGCGTCGGCTCCGGCCCGGACGGCGGCGGTCACCGCGCCGGTGAGCATTGATTTTTCACAGTGGGGCGCGATCACCAGGAAGGCGATGTCGCCCTTGCGCCAGGTGATTGCCAAGCGCATGTTGGAAAGCACAAGCACCCTGCCGCAGGTGACGCAGTTCGACGATGCGGACGTTACCGTGCTCAACACGCTGCGCAAAAAGTATGCGGCGGCGTACGAAGCCAAAGGCGCGCGCCTGACGCTTACCGGTTTCGCCATCATTGCGGTGGTGCAGACGTTGAAGAAGCATCCGCTGTTTAACGCCAGCATTGACGACGCCACCCAGGAGATCGTGATGAAGGCCTATCACCATATCGGCATTGCGGTGGACACCGAGGCGGGGCTGGTGGTGCCGGTGCTCCGCAACGCGGACCAGAAGAGCCTGCTGGAGCTGTCGCTGGAACTGGGCCAGATCGCCGAGAAAGCGCGGGATCGCAAGCTGACGACCGCCGACATGCAGGGCGGGTCCTTTACCATTTCCAACCAGGGTGCCATTGGCGGCGGTTATTTTACGCCGATCATCAACAAGCCGGAAGTGGCCGTTCTGGGCATCGGCAAGGGCGCGGTGAAGCCAGTCATCACGGCCGATGGCAAAATCGAGGGACGTCCGCTGATGCCGCTGGGGCTCTCGTATGATCATCGCCTGATTGACGGCGGCAGCGCCGCACGGTTCATCGTGGACTTGCGGCAGGCGCTGGAAACGTTCCCGGAAGAATTGGTGAAACTGGGGGCATAGCCTTTTTCGTAATTTATGGAATCAATCAAGACTGAACTGGTGGTCCTGGGCGGCGGCCCGGGCGGATACGCGGCCGCATTTTACGCGACGGATCTGGGTAAAAAAGTGATCCTGGTGGATCAGTCCAAACGCCTGGGCGGCGTGTGCCTCAACGAGGGCTGCATTCCCTCCAAGGCGTTGCTGCACGCCACCAAGGTGCTGACTGAAGCCCGTGAATTTGCCGTCCGCGGCATCACCTTTGGCGAACCGCAAATTGATCTGGAGCGGCTGCGCGGCTGGAAAAATTCCGTGCTCGACCGTCTCGGTGGCGGCGTGGCCACGTTGGCCAAGGCGCGCAATGTGACGGTGATGCAGGGACGCGGTTATTTTGAAAATTCCACGACGCTGCGCGTCGAAACCGCCGAAGGCCAGAAGTTCATCGAGTTTGAGAAGGCCATTGTGGCAGTCGGCTCCAAGCCGGCACTGCCGCGCGCGTTCGATTTGGGTAATCCGCGCATCATGACTTCGCGCGAAGCGCTGGACCTCGAGGATATTCCCGCCGATATGCTGATCATTGGCGGCGGCTACATTGGCATGGAAATGGGCACGGTGTATTCCGCGCTGGGCAGCCGCATTGTGGTGGTGGAAGCCATGGATAAAATTCTGGCGGGCGCTGATCCAGACTTGGCCCGTCCTGTCCTCAACTTTGCCAAAAAACATTTTCGCGAACTGCGCGTCAAGACGCGGGTGCAGAAAATGGCGACCGTCGGCAAACAGATCAAGGTCGTCATGGACGTGGATGGCAAGGTCGTCGAGGAATTGTACGACCGCGTGTTGGTATCCGTCGGGCGCGTGCCCAACGGCGATGACATCGGCTTGGAAAACACCCAGGTGACACGCGACGAAAAAGGATTCATCAAGGTCAACGAACGCCAGGAAAGCACCGATCCCAACATTCTCGCCATCGGGGATATTGCGGGCGGCATCCTGCTGGCGCACAAGGCGCACAAAGAGGCGCGCGTGGCCATCGAAGTGCTGTGTGGCGAGGCGAGCGTTTTCCGCGATGTGATCATCCCGGCGGTGGTGTTCACCGAGCCCGAACTGGCTTGGTGCGGTTTGACGGAAGAAGAAGCGCGCACCAAAGGCATCAAGGTGGCCGTCGCCAAATTCCCCTGGGCGGCCTCGGGCCGGGCGATGACCTTTGATCGAACGGATGGCCTGACCAAGCTGATCATTGATCCTGAAAGCGAGCGCATTCTGGGCGCAGGGTTGGTGGGGCATGGCGCCGGGGAACTGATTGCCGAAGGGGTGCTGGCCGTGGAAATGGGTGCCACCGCCCACGACCTCGCCGCCTGTATTCACCCGCATCCGACGCTGTCTGAAACCTTTATGGAAGCGGCCGAACTATTCTACGGCCACGCCACGCACGCATACACGCGGCGCAAGAAGGTGGAGGAGTAGGCTTCGCAGTAGTCAGGAGCTAGGAGCTAGAAGTTAGAAGCCAGAAACCGGGAGTTAGGAGTTAGAATTCTAACTTCTAACTTCCAGCTTCTATATTCTGTTCTTTAGCACCAGGTGACCTTCACCTCTTTGTGGTAGTTGTTCAGCAACTCCACAATCTGGGTGAGGACGCTGCGGCGGATGGAGACGCTGCGGGGCAGCAATGGGTTTTGGTAGAACGCATTAACGCGTTCACCGGCCAGGAAGAAAATGGAATCCGCTTCAAGCAATTCCCGCGCGAGCAATACCGCGCCGTTGCGATCTTCCGGCAGGCGCTCCACCTGTCCACGGCATTCCTGGAGTAGCGCCAGCGTCTTGGCCAGGGTCAGGATGCCTTCCGTGAGCAAATCCACGCCGGGCAATTTGCCGATTGGTGGAACATCGGGGCGTACGGTGTCGAGTTCCAGCTCGATGTCCTTTCCGAGGTGCTTGGCAACAATGTTGCCGGTGGTGCCGCCGCAGAGCACGCGCCGCCCGGTAAAGTTCAGCAAGGACTCAACGTGGGTGGCATCCGTGGCCGGGTCCACCGGCGGACCGGTGAAGATCATCAGACGGTGGGCCTGCCGCGCCAGCACGCCGACCAGGGTGGCATCGTCCCCGACCTGTTGCCCGTACAACTCTTGGGCATGCGCCATGGTGTGCTTGACGATATCCTCGGCGGAGTCGCGCTGGGTGTGGGCCACGCCTTCCAGGTAACGGGCAATGCCATCCCAGCCCCAGCCGAAATTATACAGGTTGGGCATGCCTGCATAGAGCATGCCGTCGCTGATGATCCCTAGGAAATCACCGCGATCCAGCACGCCCTCGGCGATGCTCAACACCTTGCCCTGCACGTATTCGGTGCGGTGTTCGAGCGATTGCAGCCGCCCGCGTTTGAGGAAAATGGCGTTGGGACTGTCGAAATTGATGACCTTGAACTGGCCGGTGTTGTGGCGAATCTCGATGACGATGAAGGTGGCGTAGGCGATGCGGCGCACTTTGCAACTGGGCAGCGTGCCCACCACGGTTTCGATCACATCCTGCAGCGCCGCATTCGCGCGGATCATCGTGAGGATGATTTCCGAGGTCAGCCGCGCCAGGATGTTGGCCTTGACGCCGCTGCCCAAGCCATCCGAGAGTACCACGATGGTGCGGTCCGGCGCACGGAGCACCTTGACCTGGTCACCGCAAAGTTCCTCCCCCTGCCGGTGCAGGCTGATCGGGTGAATATCAAAAAATGTGGGGCCGTCGGTCATGCGTTTTCCCGTTGGAGCATTTCCAGCAGGTGCAGGAGGCTGACCTTGGTTTCGGCGGTGCTTTCGCCGAGCAGGCCGGCGATTTCCTGGGCGACGTTCATCTGCTTGTCCACCACCTGGCGGACTTCCTGAATGGCCTGGCGCTTCAGCTCCTTCATTTCCAGGCGCTGTTTCCATTCGCGCGTCATATCCACGAAGATGCAGGCCACCACTTTTTCACCGGGCACGGGGAAAATCACCTTGCGCACGTACAAATCAAACTGAGGGAACGCCTGTTCCTGACCGAGGATTTCAATGTGCTCCTGATAGGCACGCTGGAAGTCGCGCACGTCCCCCAGGATGTCCATGGCGTTGCGGCCCACGAGCGCCTGGGCGTCGCTCTTGAGCATGCGGCAGAGCGCCTGGTTTACCAGGCGGATGTTCATGGCGCTGTCCAGCACCAGCAAGCCGTTGGGGTCGTAATCCCAGAGGAGTTTCCAAAGATTTGAGGTGGGTTCCATATCAACCTTTCCGGATGCGCGGGAGGATTTCCGTGAAGAATTTTTCGGGCAGATTCTCCGCCGTCAGCCCGGTCAGCACCCGCTCCTCGAACTTCAGGGAGCGGCCATGCTCGCATTGATCGAGGCAGAAAGCGCCTTTGAGTTCCACGCGATCCTGCAAGTGGTAACGCTGGATCAATTCTTCCAGCATGGGGCGCAGCCGATACCCGCCCAACTGATGGCAGGCTGAGCCCATGCATAAATACAACGTTTGTTTAGTGACTTGCACGGTATTGGTTTACCTCATTCGACCCGCCTGGGAAATAGAAAAATGCGGGAGCGAAGCGGCGTTCACTGAGTAGAATGTTTTGATTGTGATCAGCATTACTCTAAATCCAGTCTGGACTACTGTACGGATCATTAGGATCGTGATACCAACAATCGAAATAGTCTCGGAGTACTCGGCTTAATCCAGGAATGCCAATAAGAGGCTGCATAGGCAGAGACAAGACTTGGAAGACTCGCTCTGGAACGAAAGTCAAATAACCGTTCCCATCGAGCGCCACTAATGGGCCAAGTGCAAGAATGTAAAGGACGTAACCAATAAAAACAAAGACAAGCAGTTTCCAAACTCGCTTGCGCCCCGGCGTTTTTTGCACCGCAGGACGATTGCGTCCATATAGGTTCATAGATTTGTTGATGGTGACAGTTTACCATTATGGTCCTATTCCGGCCGCCCCCAAGCCAAGGATGCGGAAACTGTGGCCGGTGCTGTCCGGACTTTTATCTGCCAATAACTCAAACCGCACCCGGTGTTTGCCGGACTCCGGTTGCCGCAGGATTTCGTTGCTCTGCCGATAGCCGCCCCACGTCTGGTCAAACCAACCGTTCAACTCTTTGGCGGCGTTGCCATCCACCGTCACGCGGGCTTTGCCCATTGCGCCGCGCACCACGAAATGCATGGAGTACAGCACCCGGCCTTCGATCTCGAATTCGATGGTGCTGCCGGGCTGTTCACTTTTCCAACCCTTGATTTTGGCATCATAGGCCCAGCCCTGGTTGGACGCGGGCTTCAGCGCCTCCGCCTCGAACAAGGCGGTGTGTTGGAAGAGGTCGCTGAACAACGGCGCGGGCGCGGTTTGGATGGCCGGCAACTGGGCATCGGCGGGCAAGGCTTTTAGCAGATCATCCAGCATGGCGGTGACGCACCGCGCGGCGAAGGCATGACCCCGGTCATTGGGGTGTACCTGATCGGCTTCCACGTCCTCCCATTTGAGTTTGCCCGCCTTGATCTCGGGCCATAGCGCATCGCGAAAGCTGACCATGGGCAGGCGGTAATGCGTGCCGACCTTCCCGTGCCACTCCTGGGCGTTGCCGCCACTCTGGTTCATCATGAACAGCAACACCACGGACGGCTGATTTTTCTGGGTGAGGATTTGCCGGACGAGCCCTTCCAGGGTTTCCGCCGCCGCCTGGAGGGAGCCGTCATTGACGGCGTATTCCACCACCACGAAGTCAGGTTCCTGCGCCAGCAAATCACGGCGCGCCCGCAAGGCGCCGTAGTTGGAACCGGTGGCACCGATGCCGGCATTGACGAACTTGATTTTTGCCTTGGGGAAAGTCTTTTGCCACCAGTCCGCGATGAGATTGCCATAGCGATTTTCCGGTTTGGTGGCTTTGGCACCCTGCGTGATGGAACCCCCGATGACCGCCACGGTCACTTCTTCACCCCGCCGAGCTTTGGCCAGCGCCTGCTGCACCCGGGCGGTATCACCCGGATTGACCAGCGACTGTTTAATCCTGGCGGCATCCTCATCGGCCGCAGCAGACCGCCAGCCAGAGCCAAGACCCATAACCAGAACGAAGAACCATAGGCCAAACCAACCAGATTTGAGTCGTCGCATACGTATATATGTTTTGTGAATGTTGTAGTTAACCTGGTCTAAATGCAACACCGGGAATTTGGTTGCAGACGGGATGGATCTGGAATGGGGGCAGTATCAGATGCCCCCGTTGGCTGGAATTTGAACAAATTGACACTTTACGGAGAGAAAAAAGCAGGTCACCTTTATCAGTATGAAATCAATCCCGTGCCTTTTGCGCGTTCTGCCAAATGCCATTCAGCATGTATTTTGCGCTCATGGGTGCATCGGGCGGGTGCGGTTTGGACTGGCGGTGTGTTGGTTGGTTGGGTTGACTGCGGCCATCCCAGCCATTGGTACCACGGATTGGCAACCGGTTGGCATCTCCGGTGGCGGCGGCATGTTTTCTCCTGCCATCTCTCCGGCGGACCCGAACCTGATGATGCTCAATTGCGACATGAGCGCTGCCTATCTCTCGGATGATGGCGGTCGCAACTGGCGCATGATCCACCATGCGCAACTCCACAGCGACACGGCCTGTCGTCCCGCGTTTCACCCGACGGATGCGAAGCTCATCTATGCCTCGTCGGGCGGACGGCTGAAGCTCAGCCGCGACCGGGGTAAAACTTTTGCGGCCCTTGGCAATCTCAGGGAATCCTTGGGCGGAGAGATCGCCATCAACCCGGCTGATCCGAAAGTGCTGTTGGCCGGCACGCGCGCCGGGCGTTGCTGGATTTCGCGGGATGCGGGGGAAACCTGGACGGGATGCCAGGGACCTTCGGGTCAGGTGCTGGGCTTTCATTTTGATCGCACCCGTCAGGGCCGCACGCTATTCGCGGCGACGGATAAAGGCGTCTGGCGCTCAGACGACAATGGGCAGACGTGGACGGAAAAAACTCAGGGCCTGCCGTGGAAACCAATCCAGGGTTTTGCCGGGGGATCGGATGCGGCGAAGAATCTGGTCCTGCTATACTGCACCATTCAAAGCAAGGCGGACAACGGACAGTTCCAAGGGGGGCTCTACCGCTCGCGGGATCGCGGCGAAACCTGGGAGCCGGCCATGGGCCGGGGTTTGAACCTCGAAACCACCAAGGCGGACAAGTACGCCTACGGTCCCATCTCGCAATACCGTCAAATGCTGGCCGCCGATGCCCAGCCGCTCACGGCGTATGTCCTGAATACCAGCACCGGATTTTTCCCGCCGCACAGTGATACGGTGTACCGCACCGACGATGGCGGCGAAACCTGGCGTCCCACCTATTTTCAGGATCCGCGCTACAAAATCTACAACGTCGCGCCGGACTGGGAGATTGCCGCGTGCGGGCAATGCTTCAAGGGTGGTGAGACCCCGTTTGGCGCGGCCATCTGCAATAGCGATCCCAATCGAGTCATGCTGGTCCGCAATGAGCCGCACATCACCCATGATGGCGGCGGGAACTGGTTCGGCGGACACGCGGGCCCGGCACCCGGCCAAAAACCCGGTCCGCGCTCCAACTGGCTTTGCAACGGGCTCGTCGTCACGACCACCTGGCACTTCTACACCGATCCATTCGAGCCGGAACGTCAGTACATTTGCTACACCGATATCGGCATGGCCCGCTCCACCAACGGCGGCCGCTCGTGGATCTGGTGGGACCCCAAATCCTGGTCACCTTGGCGAAATACCTGCTACGAGATGGCGTTCGATCCCGCCATTCCCGGCAAGATTTGGGGCGCATTCTCCGATGTGCATGACATTCCGAACGACAACATCATCTCCGAACGCCACGGTCACCGCCGTCCGGGCGGGGTTTGCCTCTCCGGCGATTTTGGCACTTCATGGAAAAGCGAGACGGAAGGTCTCCCGCGCAAGCCGATCACTTCCATTGTGATTGATCCCACCAGCCCGAAGAATGCGCGCACCCTCTATGCCGGGGTGTTCGAGGAAGGTGTCTATAAATCCACCGATGATGGCAAGACATGGGCGCTCAAGAAAACGGGGCTGGGGCATCCGGACAACCTGCGGGTTTATCGGGTGATCCGCCATCGCGATGGCACGCTGTTCGCGGTCATCTGTGCCCGGCGACCCTCCGCCGGCCAGCCGCTCGCGCCTGAAGGCGTGGGCCTCTATCGCTCCAAAGACGGTGCGGAGACCTGGGAGCAGATCAATGCCTCCCGGCCGTTGCTTTATCCCAAGGATTTCTCTGTGGATCCCCGTGATAGCCGGCGCATCCTGCTGGGCGCGGCGGATGCCGGACGCGGCGATCAATCCGGCGGCCTGTATCTCACCATGGATGGCGGCCAGACCTGGCAGCGCATCGGTCGTCAGGGACCGCAGACGTTCGGCGGTTATTTCCATCCACGACAGGATGGCTGGATCTACATGACGCTGACGGAAGGCGCGCCCGGCGCGGGCTTGTGGCTCTCGCGCGACAACGGGAAAAACTGGCAGGCCTTCGACGAACTGCCATTCGCTAACATTCAACGCGTTGAGTTCGACGCGGCCAACGATGCCAACATCCACGTCACCACCTTCGGCGGCAGTGTGTGGCGCGGCCTTTCCACACCACGATGAATCGAGATTAGTGCAATCAAGGCTTAACGACTAAATATGAATAATGCGGGATCTTTGCGAGGGAAGGCACCCCCTCTCCGCCGGCTTTCCCGTGGACATTCTGGTGCGCGCCACCGAGGAGATTACCCGGTGCCTGCAGCAGGGCGACTCCTTTGTCACCGAGGTCATGACGCGCGGCAAAGTCATGTATGAAGCCCGCCACGCATAACAAGCCATTCTGGATTGCAAAATAATCCGGCGTGAAGTGCGGACCCGTTTGGGATTGCCGGTCTAATCCAGCATCTGTGGCTTAAACGCTTCGCTCCCGCCACACCAGCCACGGCGAACCATCGCCAGCAGTGCCTCGTCAGTCGGGCCTGAAGAATTTGATCGAAAGCTGCTTGCCCTGCTCATGCCTTGAGTCCCACCTCAAACTTGGGATTTACGACCAGGTTGGGACCGGTCGCAGGCTTGTAGCCATGCGGGCCGGGGAAACGCGTATTCCACAAGGTGGTCAGCGTCACCTCCGGATGAGACATCTATTTTTTACAGCCCGTGACCGCTATCAATGACCGCTCGCAGGCAGCGCGGAGTTGTTGCGCAACTGGTAGAGCGTCTCACCCACCTCGCGGCTGGCGGCAATGGTCTCGGCGTAGGGAGTGTCGCAGGTGTCCACAAATCCACACTGGTAGTTTTCGCCATCGAACCGGCCGGTGATTGGATGGTCGGCGTATTGGAACCAGTGCGCGCCGACAATCGCCGGGTTGCGCAGGGCGGTGCGGAGGTACATGCGATAGGCTTCGCCGCGTTGTGCCTGTGAGCTGACGCTGCCGAGTCCCGTATGAAGCGGGCTGCGATCCAAGGCGCCGAAATGGAATTCGCCGATGATGATCGGCTTGTCCTCTGCGCCCTCGGGCAGGCGCAACTCGTCGGCGGTGTAACGGTAGCGGTTGAAGCTCACCACGTCGCAGTACTTCGCGGCCATGCGCACCGGCACCTTGGGTCCTTCTGCGGGGAAGTAATGAAAGTCGAACCGGCAACCCAAGTACAGGAGGTTTGGTAGGGCTTTGCGCATCTCCTCCTGGCAGGTCGAGAAATATGTTTCCGCAATCTTGTCGTCGTCGGTCCACGGGTGGAGTTCGTTGTCAATGAAGGCGCCGATACAGTAGGGATCCTTGTCCGCGCCTTTGCGCGCGAACCCGGCCAGTGCGTCCGCGAGGGCGGTACGGAATCCGGGATTTTCCACGTCGGGGAACCCACCTTTCTTCTTCGGACCGCCGTAGTGGACCGCCAGCACGTACGGCGTGCGGCGGCGTTGCTTGACGCTGACCTTCTCATCGGACCACATGCCCATGGTGTTCATGCCCCAATTGCGGAGGCGGGCATGGGCCAGGTCGAAGAACTTGCCCCAGTCGCCATCGTACTTCTTTTTGATGATGTCATCCATGTTGCTCCACCAACCCGCGCGGGCTGCGCCTTCCGACAGTCCAGCGAAAAAGTGTTCGCGGTTTTTGATGCTGCTCGTGACGGTCATGCCGACGCAGGTGATGCCGTGCGACCAGAATAGATGCCCGTCCGGATCCACCAGCCACCATTTGCCGTCAACCTTTTCGGTGCGGAAATGTCCCGTTGCCTTGAGTGCCGGTCCCTTGGCCCAGCCGCCATAAGCGTCCCACTCTGCCGGACCAGGATGGTCTTTGAGATCCGCCTCCTCGGTCTGCCGGGCGGCGATCAACTCCGCATCCGAGTGAATCTTCCCCGGCCACTCCCGGTGCATGTACTGTCCATATTGATCCACAAACGGATAGATCGAGTCATCCAGCGGACCTGCGGCTTTGCCGACGGGCAAGTTCCACGGCTTTATGCGCAGATTGCCAATCTCGATGTCGTCCGCCGGCAGATCTCCAGCGGGCAGGAACGTCAGCTCGCTGATCTTGGCGGGATCAGGCATGCTCCAGCACCACAGCACGCCGCCGGGCCGACCGAACATGTGCGGGAAACGATAGGAGAAACCTTTCGGCGGATTGTCGCGCTTAATGTTCATCTGCAGCGTCTCGGTTGCGCCGGGCTTCACAATCACCAGGCTGCCGGTCCACTTCGAATCATCAAAGCGGCCAATCAGGGCGGCAGCTTTTGCCCCGCGATTACGAATGTCCACCAGCACCGCCGCCGCCTCGTCAAGATTCCACGTCCCATCGCCCGGCTTCAGCCTCACCAAGGCATCTGTCTTGCCAGACTCGAATTTGACGCGCACGGTCCCGGCTGGTCCGGTCTCCACTTTTGCACCGACCTCTTCATGTTTACCGAACGACAAAGGTTTGTCGCTCGTCGGCTCATTTGCCAGCATCATATTCGCGACGCACAAGGCCGCGAGCGCTACGGTTATTGTCTTTTTCATCATTTCTGTGTCCTTTGATTGTTGTCATTATTCTGCTTTGACATCGAAGCAGTAAAGATTGGTGTCAAAGCGCAGGTAGAGGCGTCCGCCGGTGACGACGGGGTGCGCGCAACTGGAACCTGTGCCTTGCACGCTGAATCGGCCCGTGAGCTTGAAGCCTTCCGGCCACGCAGGCGCCAACCCCACAATGCCGTCAGCTTCACCGAAAAGAAACAGCATTCCGTCCGCGTACGTGATCGAACATTTGCCAACGCCTTTCTCGAACCACTTTCGCTGGCCGGTCTTCAGGTCCAGGCACGCGACGCCGCGCTCGTGGTTGCCGTAGATGAAACCGTTTTCGATCAGGTAACCGCCGTGATGGCAGACCAGTTCTTTGGTGGTCCAAGCTGGTTCGGCACCGGTCGGTCCGAGTTTCATGCATATACCGCCTTTGCCGTAGCCGGTGGCCCAGAGAACATATCCGTCGGCGGCTGCTGGCGAGGGACAGTTGGCCCAGTTACCGGCGCTGAAAGGATTCGAGAAAATTTTCGCACCGCTGCGCGCATCGACACAAAAGATTCCACCGCCAGTGCCGGCCGCGATCATGGGGACGTCGTTGAAGTGGAACGGCACACAGGAACCGTAGTGTGCCGGGCCATCGAACCCCTGGCTCTGCCAGATCGTCTGGCCGGTAGTCTTGTCCAAGGCCGTGATGCAGCCTGCGCCACCCGGGGTCACGACAGCCATCTGGCCATCAATCAACACCGATTCGGCGTAACCCGAGTTGGGAGTTTTGCCGCCCAGTTCTTGCATCGTCCGCGTCCAAACTTTGGCGCCGTCGTTGGTCCGGTAACAGCCAATCAGTCCGTGACCGGAAACGAGGTAAACCACGTCGCCGTCCACGGTCGGAGTCGAGCGCGCGCCGGGATAGTTTTGGTCCCACGCTTTGTCGTGGACGATTTTCCATTTCAATTTTCCGTGTGCATCGAGGGCGAAGAGCGTCAACTGGCCTTCCACGTCACCGGTGGCGTAAACGGTGCCGCCGCTGACGGAGACGGTCGAGAAACCTTTGCCCAGTTCGCTGAACTGCCAAAGTTTCGCGGGACCATCGGCGGGCCACTCTTTCAGCAGACCTTTGTCGGTGGATTTGTCGTCGTGGTTTGGTCCGCGGAAGGACGGCCATTCGCCTTCGGCGGCGCACAGGCCGGTGGCGAGTATCGTCGCGGCAAATGCTACGGTCAGAATGAATTTGTGCATGTCTACCTCAAGGACCATTTCATTTGCTCGTTGGAATGAACTCGCCGACCGACGGGCCGAAATCATTTTGTTCGCCATCGGGTTGGTGTGCGAGACGGAGCGTCAACTTGTAGCCGAGTTTGTCTTGGCGGTAATCTATGCGGATCTCGGGTGTGACCTTGGTCAGTTCGGGAATCATGATCCCCGGTATCTTCGATTCCACGCCGGGCTTGGCGGTCGCTGTCTCATTTGCCAACGTCGCGTGCACGACGCACAAAGCCGCGAGGGCTATGGTTAATATTTTCATTCTCTCCATGCCCTTTTTGTATTTGGTTTTTGTCGCGCTTGTTTTACTGCCGGTGAATGCTCAGGACCGTGATCGACAGGGGCGGCAAGATCAGGCTTGCCGCCGATCCATTGATTGCAACGTCCGGCAATTGCGTTGTCCGTGGCATGAGGTCTTCGGAACTCGCACCGGTAAACCTCCACGCCTTGGCAGGCCCGGCCACTGTCATCTCATGGATGTCAAGGTGCACGTCGCTGGAGTGCCGCGGCTTGTTGAGCAGCCAAACCGTCACGCCATCATGATCGCTTGTGGCATACACGTTCACATCCGCTGAACCGGTGGTGCGGAGCAGGTTATCGCGGACGTGGCGTGTCCACATCGAAAACCCTTCGCCGGTTGGCGTCAGCGAATTGTTGTCATTCAGGATATCCATCTGGGAAGGGATGGAGGCGTCATCAAAATATACGTCCTTGATCAACAGGCTCGCATCGCCCTTGCTTTCGAGGAACCAGATTCGCGCGGTCTTCGCTGACGCCGGCACCGTGAAGGCTTGATGCACGAACCGCCATTCGCTCGTGGATGTGATCTGCATTGGCCTGAAGAATTTCAATGAGAGTTTTTTCTCTTGCGCATCCACAAAATCAACTCCAACCGCGGCCCAGGGCTTGGCGTCGGTGACCTTCGCCCAACAGGAGAAGTAGTGCGTTTCGTTGCCCGAGACGGCTATATTCTGGAAAATCCACTTGCCGTCAGCGACGCGCAAAGCCTTGCCCGCTGTTCCATCGGCGACCACTTCGCCGTCGTTCCAGCCCTTGATTCCGTCCTCGAACTTGGGATTGACGACCTGATTGGGCTTGGTCGCGGGTTTGTAACTGCGCACACCGGGGAAACGCGTGTTCCATAGAGTGGTCAGCGCCACTTCGGGATGGGACATCTGTTGCCCAATCATGTCGAACAGGACCAGCGCATGGCCCAGGTCATTGACATTAGGCCAACTGCCTGACCAGTCCGTGGCATTGAATTCCGTGAGCAGGATCGGGATCGGCTGTCCGGCCTTGTCATGCCCCTTGGTGAGGCGAAGCGTATCATCCAACTCTTTCGTGATTGATTTGCCGGCCAGAAAATCGCCATAGCCAAGGTCCCATCGCCACATCGGATAGCTGTGTGCGACGACAGCGTTGGCGCACCCGTCAGCCAACACCGCCTTCAAGCCGGACTGCGCGACGATCCTGGCGTCCGGGTCCTGCGCGCGCATCGCTTCGGCGAACCGCTTGAAGTGTTCCACATACTGTTTGGCGGGAACTTGCTTCTCGGAGGTTTCATTGCCGATCTCCCACCACTTCACCTTGTAACCTTTGGCCTTGGCGTACTTGACCCACGCGGCCGCCGAGGCGACGAGGTCATCCAGGGAGTTGCCTTCCTCGTGTTTGCTGATTTCCTTGGCGCTGTCATACGCCACCACAATGACCGGCTCGGCGTGCGCCGCCGCGCACAGAGCCATGAAGGCGTCGAAGCCCAACGGCTTGACGAGCGTCCGATCCGGGTTGACCATTTCCTGGTTCCACCTCGGACTCGGCCAACAGGCAAGGTCTGCCGTTCTTGGAACCAGCGGCGTGGGGACCGGATCCTCTGGCCGAATCGGTCGCGGGTCATCCTTGCTCCGCGTGGTCCAGAGATAATTGTCCGCTTTTTCACCGCCGGGATACCGGAGGCAGCGCCAGCCGTTGCTGGCGCACACTGCGGTCAACGAGGCACTGCCCGGCGGACGCTGCGCGTCACTGTCCAGCAGATAGTCGAGGTTGATGCCGATGGCGTTGTGCATCCCGGATCGGACCACGGTCCCGGCATCAACGGACACCCGAACCGGCTCCGCCAGCGCCGCACGCGCGACGCTCCATGCTACAAGGGCTACGGTTATTGTCTTTTTCATTGGTGAGTCATCGGGACGTTGTTGTTTGCTTTGACATCGAAGCAGTAGAGATTGGTGTCATAGCGCAGGTATAATCGTCCGCCGCTGACGACCGGGTGCGCCCAACTGGGACCTGTGCCTTGCACGCTGAATCGGCCCGTGAGCTTGAAGCCTTCCGGCGACGCAGGCGCCAACCCCACAATGCCGTCCGCTTCACCGAAAAGGAACAGCATTCCGTCCGCGTAGGTGATTGAACATTTGCCAACGCCTTTCTCGAACCACTTTCTCTGGCCGGTCTTCAGGTCCAAGCACGCGACGCCACGCTCGTGGTTGCCGTAGATAGAACCGTTTTCGATCAGGTAGCCGCCGTGATGGCAGATTAGTTCTTTGGTCGTCCAAGCTTGCTCGGCTCCGGCTGGCCCGAGTTTCATGCAAATACCGCCTTTGCCGTAGCCGGTGGCCCAGAAAACATATCCGTCCGCGGCTGCTGGAGAGGGACCGTTAGCCGTGTTACCGGCACTGAAAGGATTCGCGAAGATTTTCGCACCGCTGCGCGCATCGACACAGAAGATTCCACCGCCAGTGCCGGCCGCGAACATGGGGACGTTGTTGAAGTTGAAAGGCACGCAGGAACTGTAGTGTGCCGGGCCATCGAACCCCTGGCTCTGCCAGATCGTCTGGCCGGTGGCCTTGTCCAAGGCCGTGATGCAGCCTGCGCCACCCGGCGTTACGACGGCCATCTGGCCATCAATCAACACCGATTCGGCGTAACCCCAGTTGGGAGTTTTGCCGCCCAGTTCTTGCATCGTCCGCGTCCAGACTTTAGCGCCATCCTGGATCCGGTAACAGCCAATCAGTCCGTGACCGGAAACGAGGTAAACCACGGTGCCGTCCACGGTCGGCGTCGAGCGCGCGCCGGGATAGTTGTGGTCCCACGCTTTGTCGTGGACGATTTTCCATTTTACCTTTCCGTGCGCATCGAGGGCAAAGAGGGTCAACTGGCCTTCCACGTCACCGGTGGCGTAAACGGCGCCGCCGCTGACGGAGACGGTCGAGAAACCTTTGCCCAGTTCGCTGAACTGCCAGAGTTTCGCGGGACCGTCCGTCGGCCACTCTTTCAGCAGTCCTTTGTCGGTGGATTTGTCGTCGTGGTTTGGTCCGCGAAAGCACGGCCATTCGCCTTCGACTGCCTGCACGCTGGCGGCGAACATCGTCACGGCGAACGCTAAGTTCAGAATGAATTTGTGCATGTTTGCCTCGACGATCGCATCATTGGTTTTTCGCCCCGTTCGTTGGAATGAACTCGCCAACGGACGAGCCGAAATCACTTTGGTCGCCATCGGGTTCGTGGGCGAGACGGAGCGTCAACTTGTAGCCGAGTTTGTCCTGCCGATAGTCCATGCGGATGTCCAGCGGGATATCCTTGACCAGCTTTAAGGAATGCGCCGAGAACCGGTCCTTGGCGGTGTGCCCAGACCAGGCGATTTCTTCGACGCCGTTCACCCACAACGCGACATAATCGTCTGCGTTAGAGACGAATTTATATTCGCCGGAAATTTTCGGAATGAACGTGCCGGTGAATCGCGCGGAAACGAATTCAGGTCCTAGCGGCGGTATTGTCGCAGGAAATGGCGCGGCTGGACCGTCGAGCACCGGATTGAATTTCGTGACGAAGTTCGTGAACACCGGCTCGCCGCTGAATGAATTGTTATTCCACCACAGAGCTTTCAATCCTGCGTTGGCGGCAGGATTAACTTCCGCAGCCTTCGCCTGGCTGTCGGCGGCGGGACTGGCGTGTGCGACGACGACATCGTCGGCCTTCAGATCACCAACGGCATACTGGATGCCTGCCAGATTCAGCTTGAGCATGGACGCACTCCAGAAGATCTCGTCGTTGTTGCCGA
>JBAXGN010000120.1 GCA_037139415.1 Verrucomicrobiota bacterium
AAAACAACAAAAACAAAACAAAAAAACATTTACACAATTATATTTACAAAACCAAGTTGCGCCCCTAATTTACGGGAAAGAGCCCGTAAATTAGGGGCCGGTTTGGGTGGTCTGACCGGGCGTTTTGGATAATTACCGACTGCTTTTCAGTGGTTTGGGGCGTGAAGCACCTTCTTCTTTGGCTTCTTGCGGGCTTTATGCATGGCAACCCATTCCTGTGCGATCTTAGGCATGCGGTCCAGAATCTCGGTTCCGAAGAGCACCTCATCGACGTAGCCCATATGCAGCATGTCCACGATTCGGCAAAGATATGACCTGCCCTTCGCCCACCAAGTAAAATGGGCATCAACAAACATATAGTGCTTGCACTCGATACCTTCGGATTGAAGCAATTCTTCCAGTTCCATCCCATCGAGCAAGGTTTCGTACACGCCATCGGCCACGCGGCTGCCGAAAGTCGTTGTGTGGTAATACTCCTTATTCTCCCATACTGCGACGGGATTCACCGTTGAGGGAAATGCACCGTCAACTCGACGGGCAAGGGTGCGAAGGGGCGCTCCGTCTCGCGTAAAGGTGGTAAGCTCTCCAGGGTTGTAGTCGAAGTCGAGACCGCCCACGTTCGCCTCAATCAGCCAGTTCACAATATTAGTAAGGTAGGCCGGCTTCTGCTTGTCCCCTTTCTGCTTATTCATGACCACCGGAAGTTTCGAGCCGGTCTCTTTCCTGACGCGCTTGTAGATTTTCTCAGCCTTTTTTGCGTCCATCAGCTTTGGTTCCACGAAGTTATTCAACACGTCTGCACGGTATGCGAAATAGGCGACAAGATTCTTTCCGATGGCAGTCGGTTTTCCCGCACTATCCAAGATATGCGTCGTGGACAGCCCAAGTTCCCCGAGTGCCTTGGCAATCTCTGCTAGATCATGGACCTTGATCTGGCTTGTCTTTCGGTTCGTGTAGCCCAAATGTTGGCTGAGGGACCGGACGTTGGCCCAGAAGTGCTTGGGCATTCTAACAAAGCGAGAGGTTGGCTTCATTTGAGTGCCTTCTCCCATCGCCGAATAAGGGCAATCAGCGGTAAATCAATAGCAAGACAAACAGTACGAAGCTCTACAAGATCAAGGCGTCTTTCGCCCGATTCATATTTGCTGACGAACGACTGTGGCACGCCCATTTTGTCGGCCAACTGCGCCTGGGTCAGCTTTGCTTCGTTCCTTGCCTCGTGCAAGATGAACTGCAAACTCTCCTGCTCTGGACCATAAATTGACTTGGACATTCGCGGATGCTATTATGAATTGACAAATATCCCAAAACAGGATATTTTATCACCGTCTATGGTAAAAGAAAGGCAAACGCAATTGGGATTACTTGAGCCGCGAACGGCTAGACCGTTCAAATCTCAACTACTGAAGTGGATTGGCAACAAACAAAGAGTTGCGACAGTCCTGGCTGCGCATTTCCCAGATTCTTTTGGAACGTACTTTGAACCATTCGTAGGCAGTGGCGGGGTGCTTGCGACCTTGGCACCTCGCCAAGGTTTCGCCTCTGACGCCTTTAGACCTCTCGTCGAAATATGGCAAACGCTGAAGCGCGACCCTGAAACCCTGAAAAGATGGTACGCGGAACGATGGGAGAGGATGGCGGATGGTGGAAAAGTTAGGGTGTTTGAAGAAATTAAAAGCAGCTACAACAGGAATCCGAACGGGGCCGATTTACTCTTTCTCTGTCGCGCCTGCTATGGCGGGGTCGTGAGATTTCGTAAAGCAGACGGATTCATGTCAACTCCCTGCGGAGTTCATGACCCGATAAGTCCTGAAAGCTTTGGTGAGCGGGTTGACGAGTGGAGCTACCGGATGATCGGAACAGAATTCGCTCTGATGGGATACGAACAAGCGCTTGACCGGGCGGTAGATGGGGATTTTGTGTACTGCGACCCACCCTATAGTCACAGCCAGGGTATTCTCTACGGCGCTCAGGCCTTTTCTCTGGAAGATTTGTTTGATCGAGTTGGCCATTGCAAAGCACGTGGAGTGCGAGTTGCCATCAGCATTGACGGCACGAAAAAATCCGGGGCGGTGCGATGCAACTTACCGATACCTGAGGGTCTTTTTGAAAGGGAAGTGTTCATCGAATGTGGCCGCTCTATGCTGAAAAGGTTTCAGATGGACGGAGAGAGCCTTGAGGCAGAGTGCGTAAGTGACCGCCTATTGATGACATATTGAACGCTTGGCAAACATGCACCGCAGTTCATCCTAACTGGCGGCTCGTCCGCCTTCAGCGATTCCCAATGGGCGAATCGTTCCGGCTGTTACTATCGCCTCCGTTCACCGTGAGGCGTTCGGCCTTCGGCTTTCTTCCGCCTTGCTTTCGCATTTGACCTTTGGCGTAGAAATAGCATGCTTGCGCAGTTGATTATGGAGAACCTACAGCAAGCACCACCATCGTTGTTTGCGCGGCTCGGCACGGCGTTCGCCTGCTTTGGCCGCGCGTTGAGTAATCCGGAGTTTTGCCGGAAGGTCACGCCGTTGCTGGGCGCCGCGCCGCCCGCGCCGGTCAAGCCCGCCGAGCCGCCGCCGGAGCGCGTGCATGCCTCCGGGCTGCTGGTGCTGGCCATGTTGCAGCGCGAGGGCCGGTTCGTGGACTTTCTGCAAGAGGACGTGGCCGCCTTCGCCGATGCGGACGTCGGGGCGGCGGCGCGCGTGGTACACGCCGGTTGCCGCAAGGCGCTGGCGCAATGCCTGACGCTGGAGCCCGCGCTGAAGGACGCGGAAGGCGCGACCATCACGGTCCCGGCCGGGTTTGACGCGCAGCGCATCCGGCTGACGGGCAACGTGGCCGGGCAACCGCCGTTCCGCGGTGCGTTGAAGCATCATGGCTGGGTGGCCACGTCGGTGCGGTTGCCGGCGGTCTCCGAGTCGCTCGATCCCCGCATCCTTGCGCCCGCTGAAGTTGAACTTGCCTAGGAGCCGCTTATGCCACGTTATGCCATCGGTATTGATCTGGGCACCACGAATTGTGCGGTGTCTTACTTTGACCTCGACGCCAACCAGTCGCGCGGGCGGGAGCAGACGATGCTGGCCATCCCGCAGGTGACCGCCCCCGGCACGGTGGAGGAGCGGCCGCTGCTGCCCTCGTTCCTGTATCTGCCCAACGCGCAGGAGTTCCCGGCGGGCAGCCTCGGGTTGCCCTGGGATAAGAAGCGCGGCGACGTGGTGGTGGGGGAGTTTGCCCGCAACCACGGGAGCAAGGTGCCGATGCGGCTGGTGTCCTCGGCGAAAAGCTGGCTGTGCCATGCCGGGGTGGACCGGCAGAGCGCGATCCTGCCCTGGCAGGCGCCCGCCGAGGTGCAACGGATTTCGCCGCTGGAGGCCTCCGCGCGGTATCTCAGCCATTTGCGCGAGACGTGGGATCGCCAGCACAAGGACGCCGCCCTGGCGGAGCAGGAGGTGCTGCTGACGGTGCCCGCGTCGTTCGATGCCGCCGCGCGCGATCTGACGCTGAAGGCGGCGCAGGAGGCCGGCCTGCCGAACGTCACGCTGTTGGAGGAACCGCAGGCCGCGCTCTACGCCTGGTGCGAGGCCATGGGCGAGAGCTTCCGCAAACACGTGCAAACCGGCGAGGTCATCCTGGTGGTGGACGTCGGGGGCGGCACGACGGATTTCTCCCTGATTGCGGTGACGGAGCAGGACGGCGAGGTGCAGTTGACGCGCGTGGCGGTGGGGGATCACATCCTGCTCGGCGGCGATAACATGGACCTGGCGCTGGCGTACGCCGTGAACCAGCGGCTGACCGCCGAGGGCAGGAAGCTGGATGCCTGGCAGTTCAACGCGCTCACGTTTGCCTGCCGCCAGGCGAAGGAGCAGATGTATGCCGATCCCAAGTTGAAAAAGGCGGCGCTGACGATTCCCGGACGCGGCTCGTCCCTGATCGGCGGCACGATCAAGGCGGAACTGTCCCGCGAAGAGTTGGACCGCCTCCTCACGGATGGCTTCTTCCCCAAAACGGTCGTCACGGATTTGCCGCAGACCGCCCGCCGCACCGGCCTGGCGCAGATGGCGCTGCCGTATGCGCAGGACGCCGCCGTCACGCGGCACCTCGCCGCGTTCCTGAGCCGGCAGGCGCGCGCGCTGGCCACAGCGCAGGATGCGCCGGTGAAAGTCGCCGGGCAGGCGTTTGTGCATCCCACCGCCGTGCTGTTCAACGGCGGCGTGCTCAAGGCGTCGCCGCTCAAGGAGCGGATTCTGGAAGTCATCAACGCCTGGCTCAAGGCCGATGGCGGCAAGCCCGCCAAGGAATTGGAAGGCGCGGAACTCGATCTGGCGGTGGCGCGCGGCGCGGCCTATTACGGCTGGGTGCGCCAGGGGCACGGGCTGCGCATTCGCGGCGGCACGGCCCGCGCGTATTACGTCGGCATTGAATCCGCGATGCCTGCGGTTCCCGGCATGGAGCCGCCGGTCAAAGCCCTGTGCATCGCCCCGTTTGGCATGGAGGAAGGCACGCAGGCCGAAGTGCCGCCCCAGGAGTTTGGGCTGGTGGTGGGCGAACCCACGCGGTTCCGCTTCTTCTCCAGCTCCCTCCGGCGCGATGACCGCGTCGGCGCGCTGCTCGACGACGTGGCGGGCAACGAGGAATTCGAGGAAGTGTCGCCCATCGAAACCACCCTCACCGCCAAACCAGGCAACGAGGGCAAGCTGGTGCCGGTCAACCTGCGGGCCGCCGTGACGGAACTGGGCACGCTGGAACTCCGCTGCATTGAAAAAGGCGGCAAGGGCAGTTGGAAGCTGGAACTCAACGTGCGGATGAAGGAATGAGCTGCAAAATGCCAAATCCGAAATCCGAAAAACCGAATCCCGAAAGAAATCCGAAATCCGAAATCCGAATCGGACCTACGGGCACCTTCTCCCCCGTGGGGGAGAAGGACGGGATGAGGGGGAACGGAACCCTAAGAATCGCGCATCTCCTGGCTGCAACATCCGCCTTGGCATTCGGTCTTCGGCCTTCGGATTTCTTTCGGATTTCGAACTTCGGTTTTCGGATTTAATCCCTTGTCCCCCTCCACCTACATCATCGGCATTGACCTCGGCACCACGAATTGCGCGGTCGCGTTTGCGGACCCGGCGCTGGGCGCGGATTGCCCGGTGGTGGATTTTCCCGTCGCCCAATTGGTGCGCCCCGGAGAAGTCGCGCCGCGCGCGCTGTTGTCCTCCAGCCTTTACATTCCCGGCGAGCACGAATTGCCCGCCGGAGCCGCGCAGTTGCCGTGGGGCGATTCGCCCGGGTTGATCGCGGGGGAATTTGCGCGCTGGCAGGGCGCGCGCGTGCCGGGGCGGCTGGTGGCCTCCGCCAAAAGCTGGCTGTGCCATCCCGGCGTGGATCGTTCCGCGCCCATCCTGCCGTGGGGCGCGGCGGCGGAGATTCCCAAAGTCTCGCCGGTGGAAGCTTCCGCCCGGTTGCTAGGGCATATCGGGGCCGCATGGAATCACGCGCATCCGGAAACCCCGCTGGCGGAACAGGAAGTGGTCATCACGGTGCCGGCGTCGTTCGATGAAGTGGCGCGGGCGCTGACCGTGAACGCCGCGCGGCAGGCCGGCATTGAAAAGTTCACGCTGGTCGAGGAACCCCAGGCCGCGTTTTACGATTTCACCGCCCAGCATCGGCAGGATTTGGCGGAGGTGTTGCGCGAGGTGCGCCTGGTGCTGGTGGTGGATGTGGGCGGCGGCACCACGGATTTCACGCTCATCCAGGCGGGCATGACGCCGGAGGGACCGGCGATGCGCCGGATTGCGGTGGGGGATCACTTGATGCTGGGCGGCGACAACATGGATGCCGCGCTGGCCCGGCTGGTCGAGGAACGCTTGCTGGCGGGCGGCCGCAAACTCAGCGCCACGCAATGGACGCAACTGGTGCAGGCCAGTCGTGCCGCCAAGGAAACGCTCCTGGGCACCAACGCTCCTGACCGGCACGGCATCGCCCTCGCGGCGGAAGGCAGCCGGTTGTTGGGCGGCACGCTCTCGGCGGAACTCAAACGCGAGGAAACGGAGCGGGTGATTTTGGAAGGCTTCTTCCCGGCCTGCCAGCCGGATGACCTGCCGCGCCGGGGCGCGCGGGTGGCCTTGCAGGAACTCGGGTTGCCGTACGCGCAGGAGCCCGCCGTGACAAGGCACTTGGCCGCGTTCCTGCGCCAGCACGCGGAGGCCGCCTTTGCCGCGTTGGGGATTGTCGAGCACCAGGGAACGCTGCTGCCGCGGCCGGATGCGATTCTGCTTAATGGCGGCGTCTTTAATTCCACGAGCATTTGCGCGCGTTTGCTGGACGCGCTTTCCGCTTGGTGGCCGGACCAGCCCCGGTTGCGCTTGCTGCAGCACGGCTCGCTGGAACTGGCCGTGGCCCGCGGCGCGGCCTACTACGGATTGGCCCGGCGCGGTCTGGGCCGGCGCATCAGCGGCGGCACCGCGCACGCCTTGTACGTGGGGTTGGCGGTGGATAAAGCCGCGGCGGAACCACGCGCGGTCTGCCTGATCCCGCGCGGGCATGAGGAAGGCCAGCCGGTGGACCTCGCCAGCCGCCCGTTCACCCTGGCGCTGGGCCGCCCGGTTCAGTTTCCGCTCTATTCGACCACGTCGGACCGCATTGATCGCCCCGGTGACATTGTGCCGGTGGGCGAGGAATTGCGCGCCTTGCCGCCCATTCACACGCTGTTGAAAGGCGCGGGCAGCAAGGCCGCCACGGTGCCAGTACACTTGCGCGCCACGCTGACCGAAATTGGAACCCTGGAGCTGTGGTGCGTGTCGAATATCGCGGATGAACGCTGGCGGCTTGAGTTTGAGCTGCGCGGTTCGGTCTCACAGACCGCCACGACGGTTACGGAATCCATGCCGGCGCGGTTTGCGGAAGTGAAGGCCATCGTGGAGCGGATCTTTGGCGGACGCGCGGCAGCGACAGCGCCGAAGGAAGTCAAACAGCTCTTGCGCACGCTGGAGCAGACCCTGGGGCCGCGCGAGCATTGGCGGGCACCGCTGTTGCGCGAACTGTGGGGCGTCCTCTTTGCCGGGGCGGCAAAGCGCCGTCGCAGCGCCGATCACGAGCGCGTGTTCTTCCAATTGCTGGGCTACAGTCTGCGCCCCGGCTTTGGTTATCCGCTGGATGAATGGCGCTGCGAGCAGACGTTTGGCATGTTCACGGAAAGCGTCACCTTCCACGGCGAAGAACCGGGCTGGAAAGAATTCTGGGTGATGTGGCGCCGCCTGGCAGGCGGCCTGGATGAGGCGCAGCAGACCGTGCTCTGGAATTATCTCAAGCCGTACCTGGCCCGGCGCGTTCCCATGGAACCATCCAAGTTGGTGGTCAAGCCCAAGGGCATCCAACCCGAGGGCCTGGATGAAATGGTCCGCGTTGCCGCGTCGCTCGAACAACTCATCCCGGTAGAAAAGGTCCAGCTTGGCAACTGGATCGCGGAACGGTTGCGCCACCCCACCACAACGGGCGGCCCGTGGGCCTGGGCCTTGGGCCGGCTTGGAACGCGCGTGCCGCTGCATGGCAGCAGCCACAAGACGGTGGAACCCGGGCAGGCCGAGCAATGGTTGTCGTTCCTGTTGGAGCTGGATTTGCGCCGCATGGATGGCGCGAGCTTTGCCATTGCCGAACTGGCCCGCCTCACCGGCGACCGCACCCGCGACCTGGATGAACCGATCCGCGCCCGCGCGGTGGATGCCCTGCGCTCCGTCGAGGCCCCCGAACGCTGGCTGCGGATGGTCACCGAAATCGTCCAGTTAGAAGCCGACGACGAAGCTCGCGCCTTGGGCGATACCCTGCCGATTGGGTTGCAATTGCGGTGATGGGGCAAATGCCCAACTCGTCTTCATATTCCTGTTGGGCCGCCTGCAAGAGGGGCTCTCCCGTTTTTTGTCCACCCTTGGGAATGAGCTACTCATCCGTGGTTTGGACGTTGCCCATCGGGGTGTCGGGGTGGGCCAAAAATACTTCCACTCCGCCCATCCGAAAGCGAAACATCAACAGACCGCCACGCACGCGCCATGACATGTAAATCGTATAGCATCAACAAAAGAGGGATCAACCTTCGTAATAGATAACCGGTTAGAAATGACTGGTTAGTTTGGTTGTTTTAATTCAGGTTTAATTGCGTTGCGTTGTTTTAAAAGTTATGCGACCCCTAGCGCGGCGATGGTCGCGGGTGAACCGGCAGAACCCGCGCAAATTACGCGACCAATAAGGTTGACGCCAATGCCTTGGGGGAGAAGGATGGGATGAGGGGGTATGGGGAGGAAGCAGCCCGAATCCGTCTATTTGGCGGCATTATTTGTCGCGGCAGGCGTCGCCGGACTATTGGTGGCGCTATTGGTGGAGACGGTGGGCGTGGACTTGGCGTTTGCCGCCGGCCGATTGTGTACGCTGGCTGTCCCCTTGAACAAATCGGGCCTGACCACATGAACCAACAGCACCATGACACCGGCAAATAAAAGGAAGGCGAGAACGGTGGCAAAGGTTTTCAAGCCCTTGGCTTGCTGCAAGGCGGCTTCGGAGTGCAGGCGCTCCTGTTCTTTGAAGACCTCGAACTCCTTCTCCATGTCCACCTGGGTCGTTTCGTGCTCTTCACGCAATTCCAGAACCAGCCAGTGCGGATGCTCGGTGGTGAAATTTCCCGGCAGTTTCTTAAGCTGTTCCCCGGTGGCATCACGAAATCCGCTCCCGCGCCAATATGGGGCTGATTCACAGGTCCACAAACGAACCAGCGCGTGGTTGTGGACAATGCTTTGCAGCCGTTCCCAGAGTTTATCCCGGTGCTGGTCCGCTTGGTCGGATTGCAGAAATACTTCGCCGTAAAGCTGGGCTTGTTTGGTTGCAATCTGGATGCCCCAAGTCCCTTGCACGATATTGTCAGCATCAACGACCACTTGAAATTCGGTGAGGCGTCGCTCGAATTGTTCCCAGGGCAGACACTCCAGCTTCCACAGTTCGATTAACTGCGGCAAATCATCCACCGTTGCCCGGCGGACTTGGAATTGGGCGCTCATATTGTGGGGACACTTTAATAAATCGCCCGGCGCATTTCCAGTGCGATTTTTACTATATTTTGCGGACCCTTTCCGTACGCATCGAATCAGAATCCAATAGCTGGAGATGGCTTGGGCGGGGAGCGCAGAATGTATGCCGCTAGCTTTCCAGGATGGCGATGGCGGTAGCGTGACTGGCGGTGTGACTGAGGCTGAGATGCACGATTCGTCCGCCGCGCGCCTTGAATGTTTCCAAGCCCGTGCCGCTCAGTTCCAGGTACGGCTCGCCGGATTCCCGGCGGCAGATTTCCATGTCCTGAAATCCCAGTTCGGCGCCGATTCCAGTGCCGAAGGCTTTGGCCACTGCTTCTTTGGCGGCAAACCGTGCCGCCAGATGCGGTCCTGGCTGCCGATGGCTCAGGCAATACGCGATTTCCTGCGGGCGCAGAATGCGTTCCAGGAAGCGCTCGCCGAATTTCTCGTATGAGGATTGGATACGTGCGACTTCAACGAGGTCAATGCCGACGCCAAGAATCATATCGGTCAACCGGGATATTGTTTCATGGCCTCCAGCATGTCCATCACCGCCTTGGATAACCCGGTGGTTATGGCACGGCTGATGATGCTGTGGCCAATGTTGAGTTCCACGAGGTGGGGAACAGCGTACAGCGTGAAGATATTCTGATAATTGATGCCATGCCCGGCGTTGACTCGCAGGCCCAGTTCATGTGCCTGACGGGCGGCCGTGATCAGTCGTTCCAACTCCAGAGATCGCTGCACCGGATCTTCATAATGTTCCGCAAAGGAACCGGTATGCAGCTCGATAAATTGTGCGCCGGTTTTGGCTGACGCCGCGACTTGGGCCGCATCCGGGGCAATAAAAAGGCTGACTTCAATGCCCGCATCATTCATGCGTTTCCGGGTATCGGTGAGGCCGGCGAGGTTGGCAGCGACTTCCAAGCCGCCCTCCGTTGTGACTTCCTGACGGCGTTCCGGCACCATGCAGACAATGTCCGGCTTTAACTTCAAGGCAATCGCCACGATTTCCGGGGCGTTGGCCATCTCCAGGTTCAACCTGGTTTTGATAACATCACGAAGCTGCCAAATATCCCGATCCTGGATATGGCGGCGATCCTCTCGCAGGTGCGCCGTAATTCCATGCGCGCCTGATGTTTCACAAATCACCGCTGCTTGAACGGGATCAGGTTCGCCAACGGCTTTTCCACGATAGCGCGCCTCGCGCACAGTGGCCACATGGTCAATATTAACTCCCAGCTTGAGTGACATGACACGTACAGGCCGATCAAGGGGTTGGGGGTAACGGCGGCATTTTGGGGCGGAAGGGCGGGGGATTTGTGCCCTTAAAGCGCATGGCATTGGGGCGCACCAGCTTGAACTTGCCGGGCGGTGCATCCAGGATGTCCAGCCAGCGAGTCAGAAGATTCAGTTCAAAACCGGTGCAACAAAGCGGGCCGCGACGGCTCAGCGTGAGTTCGTTATCGGATGTTTTGATGACCTGGGTGACCGTTTCGCCCAGCACTGCGGGAACGGTCATGACCCACTTGTGACCAACTTCTGTGGTTGGTACGGAAAGCAGGTCGGTGAATAGCGGCGCATTTTGCATAAATTCATTCCAACAGCGGGCGCGTTCGCCGGTTAATTCCCAGTGATAATAAACCAGGTTAGTGCGCCCCTTCACTTGCTGGAATAATTCTGGAGCGCCGGGACGCCGCTTGGAGGCCATTGGCAAGCCGATCAAACCTGTCACCAAATAATCCTGGCCATCTTCATTGCGGCATTGCACGGTGGGACTTAAGAACGGCAACCCTTGCCACACGATTTGCGCCCGGTTGCTCGCCCATAAGAAGCTGCCCAACTGGGTTTTCCCGCCGTCAGGCAAAAGCACCAGCGGCAACGCTTTGGCAAGATGCCCGATCAGGTTCGTGGGGTTGGGCAATGGGGCGGCGGCATAAGTGATGAATGGCAACCCGGCCATGGACCAGCCGTACACCTGGTTGGGCAGCGCATCCAATTTAAGTCGGTTGGCAATGGGGTTCTTGGCCAGCCAAGGTTCGACGCCGTTGAGCGCGGCGAAACTGGTTACCGGATCACGGATGAAGTTGGTGGGAATGCGCCATGGATCCAGTCGCATGGTTAGTTTTCCAGCATAGCGCAGTGAGGCGTTCGCCAACATGTCGCCCTTGTGAAAGCTCATGGCCAGGTGGATGGCTTCCAGCTTTTCGGTAAATGGCAACGGGAGTAGTTCCGCAAACGTGGCCCCCTTGAGTTCTACTTCCATCCAGCGGTTGGAAACCAAGTCTGGCAACCCCGATGTCTTCAGCCGGGTGGCAAAACTTTCGGCGGTTTTCGCGGCGTCTGATCCGCTGGCAATGAACACCCATTTGCCTTCAATGCCACACCGGACTTGTGAATGGTCAGCCAGTGGCAGAGTCTTCAAGGCTGCTTCCCATGCCGATTGCCGTGCTGTGGATACTGCCGCCGCTACAATGCACTGGCGATTGAGGCCCTGTCCCCACACTTCCACCCAGGCTTCATTATCCCACAAGTCGTTCACCACCGGCTGGAGCTGGTTGGCGCTGCCGTTTTGGCCGGCCTGTAGTTTGAGCGACAGCAGTTCCGGCGCATGCAGAGCGATTTTTTCCGTGATCCGCTGGTATAACGCCTTGGATTCTGGCAGAATAGCGATGCCTTGCAGGCGAAGCGAGTTCGTGCCAGCCATCATTGTTTGTGCCCCGGCGAAATGAAGGCGCAACACCAGATCTTGCGGATCTGACGCGGCGGACAGATGGACAGGGTTTAACAGCACCGCCCATGCGGTCAGCCACCACCAACATGCATAAACATCACGCATAAAGTCACCATGGTTTGCCAGAGAAGACGGCCTTTAGCAATGCCCAAATATTATCGTTGCACCCGGGCACCACCGCCTTTGACCAGTTTTTCCACTTCGGCCAGGGTGGCCATGGAGGTATCCCCTGGCGTGGTCATGGCCAGTGCGCCATGCGCCGCTCCGTATTCGACGGCCTGTTTGGCATCGTTGAACTTGAGAAAACCATACGCCAAGCCGCTGGCAAAGCTGTCGCCGCCACCCACGCGATCCAGGATTTCCAGGTCGGGGCGGGGAGTGGCCTCATGGAATTGGCCGTCGGCAAAACAGATTGCTCCCCAGTCATTGCGCGTGGCGGTTTTAACCGCGCGCAGGGTGGTGGCCACCACCTTGAAGTTGGGAAACTCCTTCACCGCTTTCTGGATCATCTGTTTGAACGCGCCTACTTCGATTTTGGAAATATTTTCATCCACCCCTTCAACCTCAAAGCCAAGGCAGGCGGTGAAATCTTCCTCGTTGCCAATCATGACATCCACATACTGCGCGATTTTACGATTAACTTCCTGGGCCCGTTTTTGTCCGCCGATGGATTTCCAAAGGCTTGGCCGGTAATTCAGATCGTAGGAGACGATGGTGCCATGCGTTTTGGCGGCTTGCACCGCTTCGATGACCAGTTCCGGCGTGCTATCGCTAAGCGCCGCAAAAATGCCCCCCGTATGAAACCAGCGAACTCCCTGGTGGCCGAAGATTTCCTGCCAGTCAAAGTCGCCCACTTTGAGCTGTGCAGCGGCGGTATGTCCGCGATCCGGGATGCCCACCGCGCCTCGGATGCCAAAGCCGCGCTCGGTGAAATTTAACCCATTGCGCACCGTCCGGCCCACGCCATCGTAGGGACGCCATTTCACGAAGGAAGTGTCCACGCCGCCTTGCAGTAGGAAATCCTCGATCAGACGTCCGATGTCATTATCGGCAAAGGCGGTGCATACCGCTGTTCTAAGCCCGAAACAGCGGCGCAGACCGCGCGCCACATTGTATTCCCCACCGCCTTCCCACACAGCAAACTCCCGCGCGCAACGAATGCGGCTCTCTCCCGGATCCAGACGCAGCATGATCTCGCCCAAAGCGAGCGCGTCAAATTTACAGGACTCCGCCGTTCTAATATTCAAAGTGCCCATGGCATTAATAGATTTATTGTTCAATTTGCGGCGTCGCGGTAACCAATAAACACCTTCCCGATCGTGCCGGTTGCAGGCATTCGTGTCGCGAAATATCGCCTGCGTTAGCTTGAAAAAAAGCAGGCCGAAACACAATCTATTTTTCTTAGGGGCAGCGGCTTTGGCTGCGGCTTTGCTTGTCACGCGGGTCAACTTCAGTTATTCTATGCCGTCTATGAAGGCCGGGAATAATCCTCCTCCGCCGCCTTGGTGTCGAGCCCCACGCCGAGTGGGGCGGGTGTGCCTGTGGGGTGGCGGCGTTCGGCATCCAAAGAACGAGCCCCGCTCAATTGATTGTTGGGGTAGTTTGATTCGATTCGCACTTATCCTGACTATCGCAGTCAACTTCGTTGCCCAGCCGGTTGTGGCGCAAACCACCACAGTTACTTTGACTCGTGGTCCCTACCTGCAAATGCGCTCGACCACGAGCATTCTGGTTCGCTGGCGCACGGATCAACCCGCCGATAGCCTGGTGCAGTGCGGCACCCAACTGTCCAATTTGGACATGAGTTTCTTTGATCAAGTGTTGACTACGGAGCACCAGGTCCTGCTGACCAACCTGACACCACAGACGAAATATTACTATGCGGTTGCCACCAGTTCCGGCGGCTTGTCCGGCATGGATGGCGCGTTCGTGGCGGGTGGTACGAGCAACTTCTTTGTCACCGCGCCGCCGGTGGGCGTTGCTCGGCCCACGCGGATTTGGTTTGTGAGTGATTATGGTTTTCAGAATAATGGCGAGATCGCCGTGCGGGATTCGTATTTCAATTATACTGCCGCGACGCGTCCGGCGGACGTTTGGTTGACCGGCGGCGATAACGACCAGAATGTCGGTGCCGATGCCGATGTTCAAAACTCTGTTTTTGGCATTTACGCGCCACTGTTGCGCAACCTGGCGATCTGGCCGGCGATGGGTAACCATGACACCTATAGTTATAGCAATCCTGGCCCATACCCGTTCTTTGACAATTTCTCTCTGCCAACCAATGGGGAAGCGGGCGGAACGCCCTCCGGCAGCGAACATTATTATTCATACGACTACGGGGATGTTCATTTTATCTCCTTGGATTCAATCACGCCGGAACTGTCGAACTCCACCAATTCGCCCATGCTCCAATGGCTGCGCCAGGATCTGGCCCGCACTACTCGCAAGTGGAAAATTGCCTATTGGCACGGCCCACCTTACACCAAAGGTTCGCATGATTCCGATAGCCCTTACGATCTTTCCGCCCGCATGATCCAGATGCGGGAAAATGCGGTTCCCATCCTGGAAAGCTATGGTGTTGACCTGGTATTATGTGGCCATTCCCATGTCTATGAACGCTCATACCTGCTGTACGGCCATTACGGCTACTCCTGGGAATTCAGTGAGACCAACAAGGTGAACGGCGGCAACGGACGGGTGGATGGCACCGGCGCGTATCAGCAAACCAACGGTCATGGCACGGTCTATGTGGTGGCAGCACTGGGCGGTAGTCCCTACAGCTTTTACAACCCTACCCATCCCGCGCACCTCGTGAATATTAGCGGCGAACTCGGCTCCTGCATGGTAGATGTGAATGATAATCGCCTCGATTTCAAGTTCATCAACGCCAACACCAACGTGCTGGATCACTTCACACTGATCAAAGGGCCGCCCGCAACCTGGCGCATTCTCACTATGAACCGCTCCGGTACCGCTACCCAACTAAGATGGGCATCCATTCCCGGACGCTATTATCGCATTTACGGGCAATCGGAGTTGGGGGGTGGTTGGACCTTGGTCGCGGATCAGTTACCATCGCAAGGAGACACCACTGCCTGGTCTGCCACCTGGAATTCGGGCGCAAAAATGGGTTTTTTTAGAGTTGCCACCTGCCCGGAATGAGCATAGTAGTGGTGCGTTCACAGATATACGCAACCTTAAGAAAGAGATGCTCATGAATGGACAACGGTTTCGCCTGTACCTGCGTGTGGTTGGTACCGTGGCCCTCTTGGCGGTAGTGGCGGTGGTGATGCCATATTCCTGGATGAATGCCATCCATCAAGCCTTGGGTATGGGAGAACTTTCCTGCCAGCCAGTGGTGGGCTACTTGGCACGATCCACTTCCGCATTCTATGTCATCCTGGGCGCGCTGTTATGGCGGCTTTCCTTCAACCCGCCGGAGTTTCGGGCCATGCTCCAATTCCTGGGGGTGACGATTGTGGTGTTTGGCGTCACACTGCTGGTGGTGGATTGGTGCGAGGGGTTACCCGCCTTTTGGAAATATGGCGAAGGCCCCATTAATATCATTCTGGGGGCAGTGATACTGATGGGCTATCGCAGCACGCCGGCTCCGCCCGCGTAAATTTCCCCGACTTTAATTTCAGACCATGACGCATGATTCAGAGGGGAATATCCTCGCTTGCCACCGGGTATCTGGTTTGGTAAATCCTACGGCGTCACATGGAACGTTTCACAGATATGCCGCTAGAGTTGCCTGAGGCATCCCGATTTGGGTTGGCCCCGGAATTCCTGATTGGCAATGGGCGATATGTGCTGAAACAGTTTCTGGGGCAAAAGGACGGCTCGGAACGATGGACGGCGCACGATGAGGTACTCGGGAAAAATGTCACCCTCCAGTTTATCACCGATGATCCGGCTGTGGCTGACCTGCTCTTGAATCAGTTGCGCCAGCATCTGCCGCGGCATGGTACTCCGCCGCACGCCAGTCTGGTGCGCGTGTGGGACCTCGGACGGGAAGGGGCGCTGCTCTTTCTGGTGCTGGAACCGGCGGCGGGGCCGAGCTTGGACGCGTTCCGCCAGCAACAACAAAACCAGGTGCTTACGTGGGATCAACTCGCGCCGGTGGCGCGGACACTCAGCGCGGTGTGTGAAGCATTGCATGATACCCGGTTCATTCACCGGGGGTTGACTCCGGAAACCATTCTGTTGACCCCGGAGCCAGGTGGCCTTCGCGTGGATGGCAACGCGTGGAGCATGGGGTTGGCGGAGCGGACCGTGGCGGATCATCTGCCGGCCATGCGTGCGCATTATCAGGCTTTTCAAAGCCCGCAGTCGCTGGCGGGCGAGCTGCCGCAAGAGTCGGATGATATTTATGCCTTTGGCGCGGTCTTGTACACAATGTTGACTGGCAGTCCACCGCGCGCCTATTCGCTCGCCAGTCACTCCGACCAGGCGAAGTCCCCCGTATTTCTGCCGGATCGCCTGGCACAGCGCGGCTTGGTCAATACTGTGCCGCCACAAGTGACGACGCTGATCATGGCTTGCCTGGCTCCCCATCCCGATCAACGCCCGTTGAGCATGCGCGAGGTGTCGCTGCGATTGCAGCCGGAAGCGGCTCTGCGCCAGATGGTGTTGAGCGCCGGGAGAATTTCCAGCGCGGCGGATACTGCCGAGGCGTTGAAAAGCCAGACGCCAACACTGGTCGTCCAGACGGCGCGTTGGGAAGGGGTACGGGAAACCGCCGCCGCCCCCACGTGGCGCGTGCATTTAGTGAGCCTGCTGCTGGCCGGATTGGGGTTGATCGGGTTGGGGATTGGCGCGGGCGCATGGTTCAGCCTGCGCCATGCATCGGCGAACGCCGAGCCGGACACAGACCTGCCACCGCTATCGCGCGTGGATATTCGCCGGCGAACCGGGGTGAGCACGTCGGGTACGAAGGGCACCAACCACGCGAGTATTTCCAGTAACGCAGTTCACGGTGCAACTGCATCGGTGCGTAAAAAGTCCGGCAAACTTCCAACCGATAAGCCGTTGCCGCCGCGCCCCACCATTTTCTTTGAAGAAGAATCACTCTTTAACGGGGTGAGCCTGGCTAACTGGGAAGGGGATACCAATTGTTGGTCTGTCCAAGCGGGAGTGTTGGTGGGGAGCGCTGGCACCAATTATCAGCATTTGGACAACATGCCATTGTGTTTGACGACCAGCCAGGTGGGGGATTTTGAGCTGAAGTTGCTATGCAAGGGCGATGCCTCGGCTGGCGTGCTCTATCGTTTGCAGACCAAACCGGAGGGGTTTGCCGGCTATCTGGCCAGAGCCACGCCGCCCGACTCCGGCCAGCTTTATGGCCTGGTGCCGCGCAAACCCAAGCGCAAACTGACCGAACCCGGACGCAATGTAAGCATCGTCCGGGAGGAAGACAAAGATCGCCGCGTGTTCCAAGGCCGGGTGGCGACTCCGGAGGAGTTGGCGCGCGCGTATCAGCCGGATGACTGGAATGAAATCATCATTGTAGCCAAGGGGAACCGTTTGGTTCACCAGGTCAATGGGGTCACGGTGAGCGCGGTGACGGATGAAAGCCCGAATTTTTCGCAGGCAGCCGGGGAATTCGCCTTATTCTTTTCCCCACGCCACAGCCGGGGTGCCCGGGTAGAATTCAAAGACATCCGCATAAAACATTTTCCATCGGGTGGAGCAGGTAATGGTGGTGGTGGAAATTAGCAAACTCACCCGCAACCTCTCGATCCCAAGGCGGATGTCCGGCGGATCCTGTACCGCATGGGTTTTATTCATAATGGATATTTGAATTTTTCCCTCTGGGAGGAAACCACCTTGCTCGGAATCCTGCTAGGCTGCTTCCATGAATGACATAAACATAAGTCGGAGGCCCGAATTTCGAACTCCGAAATGGCGGTCTCCATTCGCGTTGGTTGGCGTGATTCGCGGTCTCCAGCCTTTGGATTTGGCATCTCCCGCCTCTCAGCTCCTATCTTCTGCTCGGCTATCTTTTACCTGCCATTTTTTTGCCAATAAATTTTTATGCCATGTCCGGTTTCCTGTTTTCTGCAAAAAGTCCCCCGGTTTTATTCGCGGTATTCCACAGGGAAAAATTTATGTTTGACGGCAATTCGAGGGAGCTTACCATTGCAGATATGAGCTTTACTCGGATTATTGGAATTATTGCGATGGCTGGATTGCTGGCAAACACCGTCCAGAGCCAGAACCTGGAACCGGCGGCGGGCAAAAAAGCCCCGGCCAAACCGCGCGATCCGGCCTTGATCGAAGTTGCCGACGTGCCCGGCCTGCCACGCGTGCTGCTCATCGGGGATTCCATCTCCATGGGTTACACCCTGCCAGTGCGCGAAAAGCTGAAAGGCCGCGCCAACGTGCATCACCCCCCGGAAAATTGCGGTCCGACCGAACGTGGTCTGGAGCGATTGGAGAAGTGGCTGGGAAGCGGCCACTGGGACGTGATTCATTTCAACTTCGGCCTGCACGATCTCAAATACCTTGATGAAAAAGGGCAATACGTCGGGCCGGACAAGGGCAAGCAACTCGCGCCGCCGGAGGTGTACCGCAAGCAGTTGCGTGACATCACGGTCCAGTTGCAGAAGAGCGGCGCGAAGCTGATCTACGCCACCACAACTCCGGTGCCGCCAGGTACCACCGGCCGTGTTGCGGGAGACGAGCGGGTCTATAATGAGATCGCCACGGCGGTGATGAAAGAATTGAAGGTGCCGATTGATGATCTGTGCGGCCTGGTGGCGGCGCAACAGGCAAAGCTGCCGCCGCGCCCGGAGAGCGAGAAACCGACGGGGCGCACGCGCGTGCCATCCCGGCCGGGAGAACTCCAGTTACCCTTCAACGTGCATTTCACGCCCGAAGGATACGACCAACTTGCCAACCTTGTCGTGGCGAGCGTCGAAAAACAATTGCCGCCCCCAGTAAAATGAGAGAGAAACTCCTAATTTGCGCACCATGGCGAAATTGAAGACTTTAGCGCTTCAGGTCAGGTAACCGCAAACGTAGGTGCAGAGTCTCAAACAGGAGGGCGCGGGAAATTTTGGAGTGCGGTGGCAACCGCCGGGGGAGAAGGGGCGGATGGCGACACCGCTTTGGATTTGCTCCGTCCAGTTGCGTGAGCGCGGGAGACCACGGCGGCGTCCCAAGGACGTCAGGCGGTAGGCCGCCGCCCAGCGAGACGGGAGAATCACAGGCTTGCTGGTGTGCCCATCCAAAGCGGCGTCGCGCCCCCGTCAACCCGCTTTGCCGCCGCACTCCAAAAAAATGCGGCTCCCGTGGTTCCTTGGGGCAAGGGGTACGGAACCACAGACCCTGCCCACCTCGTAGTAGTCGTAACGCACCAACGCGCTTGATGCAGCCCTGTCAGGGCTTGGCGTGTTCTTTGAAGAATTTCACAATCAACGGCAGGGTGGCGGCCGGGAACTCGTGACCGCCGGGATGGATGGCCCCGTTGTCGAAGGTGGGTTTCAAATCCTTTGCGCGATCCGATCCGTCATACGGGGCGGCAGTGGTATCCACATTCTTGGGCCAGCCGCCAAGGTCCGATTGGAAGGAGAGAATATTCGTCCCGATCCGTTTTGCCTCCTCGCCGGCGTACCAGGCATCCGGACGTTTGAGGTATTGTCTGGCGCCTTCCACCGCCGGCAATGAAGTGATACCCATGACCACTACCAGCCCCAAGCTTAAGAGTGCCGAAGTTCTTGTTCTGCGATTTAATTGCATAGTCTTCACGTTTTGACACACACTTAACACCGTTTTCATACGCCCAAATGGTGATGATTGGCAATGACTGGCAATATCGCGTTGAGTTATTGCAATGTGCATTTGGGCACTGTTCCCGTTGATGGTTTTATGCTAACAGGCGTCCGGTATGGCCAAGAATTTTGGGAGGGTGGATTCAATGAGCCAGGCGAGGTCTTTGGCGGCTTGGTCGATGGGGATATATAGGTGGTCTTTGATGCTAGGGCGGTAACCACACTCATACACCAAGTATTCGCTGCCATCGCGGCCCTTTTTTTGGGGTTCACCAAAGGTGTTGGGAGGAGGATTCAGGTCTTTGAGAATCTTTAATACCGCAGGGAGGTACTGACCTGAGCCAGTGGCTTTTTGTCGGGTGGCATGCGTGAAGTTGACCCCGCACACATGGCCGGAACCGTCAGGGCCCACGCACATCTGATAGTGGCACCCACTGGCACTCCAAAAGGCTTTGGGCCGGGATGACTTGGGACGGATGCGGAAATGCATGACGTCAAAATCCTCTTTGCGCATGCGGCCGGGTACCTCCTCGCAGGTTTCAAGGCTAGCGCAAATTTCTGGAGGTAAGAGTTTTTGGCACGCCTCCCAGGCCTTTTCGACGAGTGTGATTTGTTCTTGGTCAGTCATAAGGGGTATGGATTAGAAGTTTCTTAGTAGCTACTTTGAAACACCACGAAAGAAATTGTTTGGTGGTGAATTAGGATTCAGCGTGTTAGTATAGGTTACGCTGGTGCTGGCCGGGACAAGGCTTGTTTCAGCGGCCCAATTTACAAGGTTAGATGAACTCTCAATATAAAGACGCTGGCCCACTGTAACATTTAAAGTCGTAGAAAATTGTCGTGCACGAGATAATGATGGAGCGGAAAATCTCGTGTAACCTGCAGAAACTCCTTGCAGGCGAGCCAGATTTTTAACTGGAACATTCCCAACACCAATAATAGTCCCACAAAGCAATAGCTTACCATCAGTTTGCAACGAACTGCCATATAAACTATTTTCAAAATTTGCAGCAACATAGTTAGTGTCAACAACCCCATCGGGAAGCGTCCGTGCAATTTTGAACACTGGAAATCCGTTCGCCAAAGCAAAGGCACCAACAAAAAATATACTGCCATCTTGCGCAGTTAGTATATTATGATGGTAACTTAGACTGGGACCGTCTTTTTCAAAAATCTGGAGCTCGACCTGGTTAAAGGTGGAATCCAGCGAGCCATCCTGGTTCAGTCGAATTGCGTAAGCGGAAGACAAATACGGAATATTGGCATGTGCAAGAATGATCGTGCGATTCTGCGGTTGGGATGCAACGAAAAACGGCAATACTGCTGGGAAAAGTGTTCTGGCAGGATCATAGGTTAAATCCAAAGTTCCGTCCTCATTTAAGCGGGCAATACCAACTCGTTTCACCCCATTATAGGAAGTGAACCTGCCACCGATAATTAATTTTCCATCAGATTGAGGTGATACTGAATTGACCAGATTATTTGGGCCGATTCCCCCTAGATTAAATGATGAATCAAAAGTCAGATCGGAATTAAACCTAACAATTCCATTGTAAAGTTTGCCATTTAGCAAACAGCGAAAGCATGTCGAAGAATCCCGGTTATAAAGGAGTACCTTCCCGGAGGGTAATACAATCGGTTGCGGAGTAGAATACAGGTCATTTGTGTTCATGAATATACACGATGCATCCAAAGTTCCATTTGTTGTAACACGAAGAATGCCATCTTCTGGCCCGTTCATAACCACAATAGCCTTGCCATCCGATTGCAGCGCTAAAGAAACTGTACTGGTGATATTTGATTTGTAATAACCTAGAGGTAAAGCTGTTAGTGCGTTGGTGGCAAAGCCAGAAACTATGGATCCATCGGTATTCAATAGAATCAAGCCATTAGCGGTAGCGGCCAACACCCTGCCATCAGGGCGTTGCACAGCGGCATAAACCGTACTATAAGGGCTTAATGGTGGCAGAAAAGCAGTGTCCGGCGCGCCCGGCTGAGCGAGGGACGACTGGAGGAAAACAAAAGTGAAAACGAATAATATCAATTGGCAGATTAGGCCATGCCAACGATGAAACACCTTGAGATGGATAGTTTCAACTAGTGGCGGGAAGCCATCGTGTTGGCAACCTATCCCGGAACGATAGGCGGATGGATGGGCTTGCGTGTTGGAATATAAACAGTTGATCATTGGGTTTTAGGTTCTGAACCGATTAACAGCGATTGGATCTCAGACGAAGTATATTTGGGGGGCTCTGGCGAACCAGCGCAAAAATATCCATCCAAAAGAAAGAAATTCGGATCAATATCACGGCGTATTATATCGGATAGCCAATTCGCCGCCTTAGCAGCTTCAGTCAAGGCATTATGATAATTATCTGTCCATTCAATATAAAGTTTAAAAAGCCTATGATAATCATCGTCATTCTCGCTGTTAATATAAAATTTGCATCCAACTAACCAATTACGTTCGTCCGTTGATGCATGCTGATTAATAACCTCTACTAGGAGTTCCAAAGTATGGGCGAAATTTTTAAGAGCACATTCTAGTTCAGGATAAATGCCAGGCCAAACAGCACGACTCACCTGAAGTTCAAATCTACGAATAGCATGAATCCTCAACATACTCAAGGTGGGGATCTCAGCAAGCACGAAAGATCTGAATTCACTCCAGGTAGAAAGCATCCCATCTGAGACTGCCATTCCTATCAAGGAAGCATATACCGGATGTATGCTCGGCGAACTTGGAGGAGGCGGAACGACGGTGTTGGTGGATGCTGATGCGGACATGGAAGCTATGTCCTCACTGATAGTCTTAACAAACTCATGGAGATTTTTATTTTGCGCACCCGGGCTCATCATGTCGAGCGGTGCGTCTGGCCGATTCCCAGCTTGGAGAGCGCTTAATTTCATTTTGTGCGGTCCAATGTTAGGATCGGGATATAAAAACTCGGCATCCAAAAATGCGCATGATGAAATGATGAGCGAGTATATTTTGAGACCTTCCTTGCGTGCTTTCTCCAAAATGACGGGGAGTTCATTGCTGACGATGTAATCTGATGCCAAAAAGGCGGGGCCAACTAATAGAATTGCGGCTGATGAACCTTTAAGAGAGGTTTGTATTTTGTTGTGCCAATCCTCGCTGGTCCGGATACGGGTGTCATCCCAAATATCAAAATCCCCTTGCTGGCGCAGATACGGTTTGAGGTGCATCTTAACCAGATTAAGACAACTTGAACCGTCAAAAGTTTTGTTATCCTTATGTGCGTAGGAGATGAAAATATTTTTACACGCAGGCATAATGAATATACTCAGGCAGTTAGGGTTTGCAGGGAAGATGGCAGTGATTGGACTTCACGGCAGACGAGGAAGTGCCAGGGGCCGAATTCTTTCAGGTTGTTGACGGCGTCCACCCAACGGCGGGCGGCGTTGTGTTTGTGGTTGGTTTTCTCCAGTTCGTGGACTTCGTATCCTTTGATCTCCAGCATGACGGTGAGGCCGTTTTTGAGGCGGACCAGGAAATCGGGCTCGTAGGTGTGGCTGATGCCGTAGAAATCGTAGGGGACGGTCAGGCCCAGATGGTCGTTGCGGGCGTAGTAGTGGACGGCGGGACATTGCTCCATGACCGTGGCGGCCTGGGCCTCCCAATCGGAATGCTGGACGACCAGGTTGATGTGGCTGTTCTGCGTGGGGGTCACGGGACGCTTGGTGACGAAATCCACGCCGGCGGTGGTGCCAAAGGGACGGTAACGGTTCAGGATGGGCACGATGGGGGATTCGCCAGAGGCGTCATGATGGTGGGTTGGTTCTTGGTCATAGGATTACTTGCCGTAGCCGTTTTTATCCATTAATTCGGCGAATCTGGACCAGGAAAGATGTCTGGAAATTTTACGGTAGCGACCAGTCCAACAAAATCCGCCACGACCGATTTCAAGTTTGCCAAGGAGTTCGCCATCCGCAGACACATTCAACCACAGGGATGAGCCGGCTTTGGTTAACGAATTTACCGAAAGGTAGGCCGAGGCGGAATGGACGCGGGCGACTTTTCGTTTTCTGGATTTGCCTTTGGATGTTTGTTTTGACATATGTGTAAATCTACCAACGTTCCTGAGCCTCACCGAGGGAAAACTCATAAAACTCCCCCTCTAACTTCAAATCAGTAATTTCACTGCGGGGGTGCTTAGTAGGTTCAGAACCTGGGTTCTTAAATGGTATGAAGGCACTTTTTGAGGAAACCTCCCCAGAAACTAGGACTAAGGGAACATGATTAGTGGGATTTGTTTTGTCATAGATATAAACCTGATGAAAAACATAAAGCTTACATTTCTGGACTTGATCAAGTGTTGGAAGCTTTTTATTTTGTTTTAGGAATTTTTCTGATAAATCAAACCTCAGACAAAGGACAATCTGATCATTAGCGATGTAATATCGCAATTCAGCACTATCTTTAGCATTATAACGAGCATAAAATAGATCAGCCGTGCCATCAATGGGAACAAATCTGAATGCCGATGCGGTGTTTTTGGCAAAACCTTCAGGTAAACGAACACCAGACCATGTTCTTTCAACAGAAGGTGGTATGAAGAAATCGTCCGTCAAACGAATCGAGTAAAAGCCTGCACCAGAGGGATCTAATTGAATTTGACAAGATACAGAATTTGTAATGTCCCTTTTCAATGCTTGGCAAAGAGATGGATTGGAGATTTGGAAATTAAAAATAATTGAAACAAAATCAACAGGCGTGAGGCTGCGCCAATGATGTTTTGCCACTTGCATGGATGTGTTCAACAAACCAGATGCGGTGGTTGATGCGTTTCGCAACTCTTTATTCAATTCCCCAAGGGAATTTGAAAAATCTTTAAAAACCCCTTTCACTTCCCCTTGAAATGAATTGAGAGACCTCGAAGCCTCTGTCAGATTGCTGTTTATGTTAATTAGTGACTTCTCTGTTACAGGTATCTGAGAAACTAGTGAATTCACCTTGCCGAGAGCTTCCTCACTTGCGTTATAATTTGAATTGGCAAGCCTTATCTGTTCCTCAGCTTTGCTGATGGCTGTAGTGATGCCGGAAGCTGTTCCTGTAACTTTATTCAATGTTCTGGCCCCGACCAAAATCTGGTATGAGGTATTGGATGCCGATGCCTCAGCCCTAATAACATTATCGGCTGTCTCAAGGACGTGGCAAAAAAGAGCGCTGGCGAAACTCGTGAAACTAATGAAAGAGAAAAGGATAAATCGTTTGCTGATTGGTCCTTTTTGTGACGTGGCGTCCGGTGTGGTTTGAACGTCCGGTGCGGGCTGAACGTCCGGTGCGGGCTGAACGTCCGGTGCGGGTTGAACGTCCGGTGCGGGTTGAACGTCCGGTGTGGTTTGAACGTCCGGTGTGGTTTGAACGTCCGGTGTGGTTTGAACGTCCGGTGTGGTT
>JBAXGN010000121.1 GCA_037139415.1 Verrucomicrobiota bacterium
CACTTCTGCGCACACGGCGTCGGTCACTTGGGAGACCAAGGTGGGCGACACCTCCGAAAAATGTCGTAAATAACGAGTATTCCGGACACCAAGTCATCGGAGCCCAAGGTCGAATTGGCGGGGGAAATGGGGGCCACTTCCACCTTGGGTACGCCATGACCGGGCAACGCTGAGTGGTTGCGGCCATGGACACGCCGTGGCTATCCGGCCATACGGCAAATGTCGGTGAATGAGGCTGGCTGGCTTGCCGAGGCGGAGCGGCTTAAAAAAACTTTTGACCGTAACCGGAAAATCCACTACGGTAACGCCGTTATGACACGGTACCTGAACCTGAATCTGCTTAACACGCTGCTGCGGTTGCGCCGCGTGGCAGTCGGGTTTTAGGTAATTCGGAAGATTTCCAAAACCCCGCTGCCGGCAGGTGGTGGGGTTTTTGTTTTGGGAAATGGGAACCGAATCACCGGGCGGCGGCAACGAAAGAAAAACAAAACATGAAAACGAACCGAATCATCATCTTCGACACCACGCTCCGCGATGGCGAGCAATGCCCCGGCGCATCCATGAACCTGCGCGAAAAGCTGGAGGTGGCCCGCCAGTTGGCGCGGTTGAAGGTGGATGTGATCGAGGCCGGGTTCCCGGTGATCAGTGATGGGGATTTTGCCTCCGTCAATGCCATCGCCAAGGAGATCAAGGGGCCGATCATCGCCGGGCTGGCGCGGTGCATGCCCAAGGATATCGAGGCCGCCGGTGCGGCGCTCAAGCCCGCCGGCAAACGCGGGCGCATCCATGTGTTTTTGGCGACGTCGAAGATTCACCGCGAGTTCAAGTTGGGCAAGGCGCAGGATGAAATCATCCGCCTGGCGGAGGATGGGGTGAAGCGCGCACGGTCGTTTGTGGATAATGTGGAGTTCTCGCCGGAGGATGGCTCGCGCACGGAGCCGGAGTTCCTGGTGGAGGTCTGCAAGGCGGTGGTCAAGGCCGGCGCGACCACGGTGAACGTCCCCGATACCGTCGGTTGGGCGGTGCCGGAGGAGTACGCGGCGTTGATTGGCAAGTTGTATGCGTCGGTGCCGGAGTTCCAAAGCGGCAAGGCGGTCATCAGCGTGCATTGCCATAATGATCTCGGGTTGGCGGTGGCGAATTCGCTGGCGGCGGTGCGGGCCGGGGCGCGCCAGGTGGAGTGTACGCTTAATGGCATCGGCGAACGCGCCGGGAATGCCGCGCTGGAGGAGATTGTGATGGCGCTCAAGACGCGCTCGGATTTTTACAGCGGCTTTAGCTGCGGCGTGAATTCGCGGGAGATCGTGAAGTCGTCGCGGTTGGTGTCGCGCATGAGCGGGTTCCTCGTGCAGCGGAACAAGGCGATCGTGGGGGAGAACGCGTTTGCGCATTCGGCCGGGATTCATCAGGACGGCATCCTCAAGAAGCGCGAGACGTATGAGATCATGGACCCCGAGGAGATCGGCTGGGGCAAGACGGAATTGCCGTTGACCAAGCACAGCGGGCGCGCCGCCGTGGCGTTGCGGCTCCGGCATCTTGGCTTGAAGCTGAATGATACCGAGATCAACGCGCTATTCCTCCGCTTCAAGGAAATCGGGGATAAGAAGAAGTTCGTCTATGACGAAGATCTCGCCGCGCTGGTCGAAGGACACATCACGGAGGTGCCGGAGACCTGGGCGTTGCAGTACCTGCACGTCACCAGCGGCAACAAAACCGTGCCGACCGCCACGGTGCAACTGCGGAAAGTGGGCGACAGCGATAGCATGGAGCAGGACGCCAGCATTGGCGACGGGCCAGTGGATGCCGCGCTCAAGGCGATTGACCGCCTGACCAAGACCAGCGGCAAGCTGATGGATTATTCGCTCCGCGCGGTGTCGCAGGGCAAGGATGCGGTGGGCGAAGTCACCGTGAAGGTGGATTTCGGGAATAATCAGGTGGTCACCGGCAAGGGCGCGAGCACGGATGTGATCGAGGCCAGCGCCCGCGCCTACCTGAACGCCGTCAACCGCCATTTTTGCAGCGCCAAGCGGACCGAGGCGGCCAATGGGAAGCCGTAACGCGGCTGCAACTGTGTTTAACGTTGTCACAAGACTGGATTCCGGGGAAAATATCCCCGGAAACGAGATGGAATTATGGCGATTAAAATTGATACGAAACTGACCCCGCAAAAGCTGGCGGGTAAACTGAACTGCGTTTTTGAGCTGTCGGCTCAGAAAATCCTGAGCATTGAGAAAAACTGGCAGCCATCGCGCGGTACCCCCGTGTTTACCGTTAAGGGACAGTACACCAGCCGCGGTTGGACGGAATGGACGCAAGGGTTTGAGTTCGGCTCCGCCCTGTTGCAATACGATGCCACCGGCGAGCAGAAGTTTCTGGAATTAGGCCGCAGCAAAACAGCGGAGCTGATGGCCTCTCATATCACCCACACCGGCGTGCATGATCACGGTTTCAACAATGTCTCCACCTACGGCAATTTGCTGCGCTTGATGCGGGAAAAGAAGATTCCGCACCACCTGTGTGAAGAGGAATTCTACGAGCTGGCGCTGAAATTATCGGGCGCGGTGCAGGCCAACCGATGGAGTTCGCTGGCGGAAGGCGGCGGGTTCATCTACTCGTTTAACGGACCGCATTCGCTGTTCGTGGATACCGTGCGCTCCCTGCGCGTGCTGGCCATCGCGCACAGTTTGGGCCATGTGCTGATGGGCGAACAGGATCGCAAGATTTCGTTGCTGGAGCGCCTGGTGCAACATGCGGACGCCACCGCGCGTTATTCCGTCTATCACGGCAAAGGCCGCGATGCGTATGACGTGCGCGGGCGCGTGGCGCACGAATGTATCTTCAACACCAACAACGGCGGCTTTCGCTGCCCGAATTCGCAGCAGGGTTATTCCCCGTTCAGCACGTGGACGCGCGGGCTCGCCTGGGCGCTGTGCGGTTTCGCCGAGCAATTGGAATATCTTCAGACCGTGCCGGACGCGCAACTCCGTTCCTTGGGCGGACGTGCGCGGTTCGAAAAGAACTGGCTCGAATCCGCCCGGGATACGGCCGACTTTTACCTGGCCAATTGCTGCACCGACGGCATCCCCATGTGGGACACCGGCGCGCCGAACCTGCACAAGCTGGGGGATTATCTCTCCAAGCCCGCCGATCCGTTTAACGCGTGGGAACCGGTGGATAGTTCCGCCGCCGCCATTGCCGCGCAGGGGCTTTATCGCCTCGGTAATTACCTGATGGATCAAGGCGACAAGGTGCAAGGGGGACAGTATCGCCAGGCGGCGCTGACCATCACGAACACGCTGGTTGACACGCCGTATCTTTCCCTGGATGCGAAACACCAAGGGCTTCTGTTGCATTCCGTCTATCACCGGCCCAATGGCTGGGACTACATCGCGCCGGGCCAGAAGATTCCCAACGGGGAAAGCTCCATGTGGGGCGATTACCACCTGCGTGAACTGGCGCTGCTGGTGTTGCGCGAGGCTAAGGGCGGGCCGTACCTGACGTTCTTCGGTTGTCTGCCGCGCGGGCGGTGATGGATCTGGTTACTGATCCAGGCAATCAATCACGGTTTTCAGGTACATCAGCTCCGTCTCGGCGTTGCCAGGGGTGGGTGTCTCGGACTCTTCCTGATGCGCCTGTAAGGCCGCGTACACCAGGCCGAGCAGCGGCACCTGATTATAGCCGTCCCAAGCGGTGCGGATACGTGAGAGCTGATCTGCTTCCGTGGCGCCTTGCAGAATTTCCTTGATCCACTGCTGGTTGCGTTCATGCGCCTGCCTCAACTCCAACTCGGTCACTTGGCGCAGGTCGGGCTGTCTGGCAGCCATGACGTCCCAGATCATCGTGCCGGTCATGAGCAATCGGCCACGGGACTCTTTGCCGATGACTTCATCCACCGCCAGTAAATACGCGCGCACGAACGGCTGTTTTGCCGCCAACACATCCACCCTTGATTCCGACTGTTCTGCGTTTTGCCGGATGATTCCCGCCAGAACCGTTTGGACGGCATCCAAAGGAATGGTCTTCATCCGGCGATGAGCAGGATCGTCAATTGCTTCGGGCCATGCGCGCCCAGCACCAGGATGCGTTCAATGTCGCCCGTGCGGCTGGGGCCGGTGATGAAGGACATGGTGCTGGGATAATTGCCTTCAAATTTCTGGTGCAGCAGGGCAAAGGCGGCGGGCAGATCGGGAATCAATTGATCGCGCGTAGCCACCACAATGTGATGCGGCGGCAACACCGAAAGCGCCCGGCCACCGCAATTGCGGCTGGTGATCAGCACGGACCCGGTTTGCGCGATCAAGGCTTCGCAGGTGGTGACGCCCGCTTCGCACTTTTCCATGGCGGCGGTTTCATAACCCGCATCGGTGTAGAGCAGGGCCGGGCCAGCCTCTTTGCAGGCCGCGTCGGTCAGGGCGCTGTGATGCGTGGCAATCGTCTTCCATTGGCCTTGTGTCGCCAGTTGCCGGATTTCCGCCGCCGCCGCTTCCACCGAGGGAACCACCTTGAAGGTCGCCTTCAGCAGATCCGCGTTCTTGGTGAACATGGCACGCCAATCTTCAAAGGTGGCGCCGACCAGCGGCAGCCAGGGTTTGAAGTTGGTGGGGCCAGACGAGGATGATTTGGCCGCAGTGGGAGCAGCATGGCTGCCGCTGCCAGGGGCCGGAGCCGGTTCCTTCAAGGCCTCGCGCACGCGGGCCAAAATTTCTTCACGAGCGTTCATACCAATGCCCGCGAGCTTATGCCCGCCGCGGGGCGGAGTTCAAGGCTAATGATGTTTTCTATCTCACCGATACTCAGATACGGAACCTCAGATCCTGCCCACCTCGTATTTTTCGTAATGTACCAACGCGCTTGATGCAGCCCTGAATGAGCAACGAGCGCCTCGCCGATTCGGACGCGCTCCCGCCGCCGCGCATTCCAAAACGCCTCTAACCGCATCGCGGCCAGTCCGGCGTTAGGAGGTCTGTATGGCTCAAGAAAGCAAATTTCTATCACTACTTCTTCTGATAGAGGCGGACGTAGTCAACGAGCAGGTTGTCTTCAGGGGGCAGGAAGTTCTCCCATTGGCTCGTGGGCCCGCACCAGGGGGCGGCTTCGACGCTGATCTTGATGAATGCCGGTTTGCGGCAGGTGCCCGCTAAATGGGTCCATGAAACCGCTGAAGGGGTCCATGAAATCCCGCAGGGGAATAGACTACCGGTTGGCGACTGGGAAATTCGCCAATTACTTCGTGATTACGCCGAAATCAGGTCTGCTTTAGGATTTTCCCGGCGAACCGTTTTCAGAGAATCCAATCGTTCGCGTTATTTGACCATCGGCGTCACGCGCCAACGGATGATCACTTTGATCTTGTCGCCAGTTTCGATTTTCATCGCCAGCAAATTCAGGCAAGGCGGGGCGATTTTGAAATCCGTCATCTTCATGTCAATGGTGCTGGAGAAAATCAAATCTTCGCTATCCTTTTCCAAAGTCACCGGCATGCTGATGGTATTGGTTACCCCGTGGATAATGAGGTCGCCCTTGGCCAATAAATCGCCCGGGGCCTTCTTCAACTCCAGCTCCTTTAGGATATAAACGATCCGCTGAAAGTCCGGATCATTCTCCACCTCCATTTGTTTGTACATCACATCATCCATGGACGAGCCACTGCTGCTGTGCATGGAACTGACGCGGATGATGACCTTCAGCTCGGCCTGGAGCTTGCCGGGCGTGCCCTTGGCCAGGGCGGCCGCATCGAGCTTCATGCTGCCGGCGATCATTTTACTTTCCACCCACCAATCATGGATGTTGGAAGTGCCTTCCACGCGGGCCTTGGTATCCCCGCCCGGCTTGGATTTATATTCCTTGAGATCCTGAGCCGAAGCCGCAAACGCGGAAATCAGCGTTATTCCCAGAGCGAGACGAATCATATTTTGTTTCATAAGCGGATGTAGTTAATAATTACTGGTAGAACTTGGTTGTTAGCGCTGTTCATGCTTTCACGCATCGCGGTGCGGCAAAGGAGCACGGCTTTTTCCTCGGAAAAGTCATTTTCAGCGCTTATGTTCATGGGTGAGACCATACGCGCACGCCGATACGGGTCAAGTGCATAAAGCAGGCTGGAGGCTGGAGACCTTCATCCATCCGGCGCCAGGCGATCACGATGAACGCCGGTTTGCGGCAGATGCCCTGCGACTTGGCAAGCGGGGGGCCTTCCTCGCCTTCCTCGACCGTCCCCCCCCGCGCCAAACGTTGGCTGATCGGCCCCATGGAATAACACCCCGCATGATGAATCTATGAAAATATCTTTCTGCCAATTATCGTTCTGCAAAATTTCGGGCTTCGGCCTTCTTTCGGATTTTTAACTTCGGACTGATGGTCATTGGTTCCCCATAAACCATTTAACTAATCAACCCCTTCTTGCGCAGCATGGCTTCCATGGCTTTGTCCATCATCAGGTCGGCCAGGCGGCGGGTGACTTCATCCAGCGCGGCGTTCGCGGCCTTGAGTTTGGTGGGGTCGCCCACTTTGGTGCGGGAATCTTCGGCGGAAAGCACTGCTTCAACGGCAGTCAGGGCGTCCTCGACTTGTTGTTTATAGGCGGCGTCCAATTCAGCGGCGCATTCGGCCAAACCTTTGCGGGTGGCCATGATGGTTTCACCAGCGCGGATTTTGGCTTCGATCCATTGGCGGGCGCGCAGGTCGTCAAAGGCGTGCTCGACGGATTCCTCGACCATCTTCTGCACTTCCGCATCGTCCACGTCCACGGCGGATTTCATCTGGACGATTTTCTGGTGACCGGTCTTCAGGTCGCGGGCAAGGACGTGCAAGATGCCGTTGGCATCTATTTCAAACTGCACGCCGACACGCGGCACGCCCTTGGGGGCGGGCTCAAATTCAATTTCAAAGCGGCCAAGGCTCCAGTTGTCGTTGGCTCGTTCGCGCTCGCCCTGTAACACATGGATGAGCATGGAACGCTGGTTGTCCACGGCGGTGGTGAATTGCTCGCCAGCCTTGACCGGGATGGTGGTGTTGCGCGGGATGATGACATTCATCAAACCGCCAAAGGTTTCAATGCCGAGCGATAGGGGCGTGACATCGAGCAGAAGCACGTTTTTGAAGCCGCCACTCAGGATTTCCGCCTGGATGGCCGCACCGAGGGCAACGGCTTCATCGGGATTTTGCGAGGTGTTGAGCTGGGGACCTTTGGCGACGTGATAGTCGTCACCCAAGCGGATGTCGCCGCGAGTCTCCTCGAACTCGACGCAGCCAAACCATTCAGAAACGAGGCGGCGGACCAACGGCATGCGGGTCTGGCCGCCGACCAGGATGACTTGATCGAGTTCGTTCGCCTGTAATTTGGCGTCGGCCAGAGAGCGCAGGCAATGGGCGCGGGTGCGCTCAATGATGTCGCGGGTGAGGCGTTCCAGTTCCGCGCGGGTCAGCTTGTAATTGAAGCTAAAAGCGGGCGTAAGAAAGGGCAGGGCGACTTCGACCTCGGATTCGGACGAAAGCCGGATCTTGGTTTGCTCGGCGGTCTCGCGAATGCGGGAGAGCATCGGCAGGTCGCGCGTGGCATCGGGGCCGCCGGCGGCTTTGATTTTTTCGACGAGGAAATCAATGAGGCGTTTATCGAGGTCATCCCCCCCAAGGCGGGTGTTGCCGTTGGTGGACAGCACCTGGAAGACGCCGGCGTTGAGTTCGAGGATGGAAAGATCGAACGTGCCGCCCCCGAGATCATAGACGGCGACCTTGGATTTTTCTTTCAGTTTATCCAGTCCGTATGCCAGGGCGGCGGCGGTGGGTTCATTGACGATGCGTTCGACGGTCAGCCCGGCGAGTTCGCCCGCTTTGATGGTGGCGTTGCGCTGGGCATCGTTGAAATAGGCGGGAACGGTAATGACGGCGCGGGTGATCGGTTCGCCCAGCGAGGCTTCGGCATCGCGTTTCAGCTTCTTCAGCACTTCGGCGGAAATCTCTTCGGGGGTCCAGGCGCGGCCATGAATGTCCATGGTGACCGTGCCGCTGCCTTCACCTTTGACGGGGTAGGTAACGAGCATCTCTTCCTTCGAGATGTCGGCACCGCGTCGGCCCATGAAGCGTTTGACCGAATAAACCGTCTCCGCCGGGCGCAGCACGCGGATGCGATTGGCGGGGTGGCCAACAATGGTGTCCTGGTTGGGGCCGGGGATGTTCACCACGGAGGGGGTCAGGCGCTGGCCATCGGGGGCCGCAATGACATACGGAATCCCGGAATCCACCATGGCCACCAGTGAATTGGTGGTACCCAAATCTATGCCGACAATTTTGCTCATAAGAATATAAACCGTTAAACCCCGGGAAACTGGCTAAATCAGAATCGGTTGACCGCCGGCGGATGGCGGCAGCGGCTCCTTGTGGCCATCCCGGAGGTTGACCATGATGGCAAAGGTGCGGAAGACTTCAACCTTGGTTCGGGCATTTTGCGCCCAGATGCGGATTTTGCAGGAGGTCTGCCCTAAGCTTTCCACCCCGCAATAAATCTTGATGATGTCGCCCTGGGTGACGGGCGAATTAAACTCGAATTGGCCAAAGAGTTTGGTGACAAAGTTGCCCGCCGGAAAGGCGAGGGAAGCGGCGGTATAAGCCATTTCATCGGCCCACTTCATCATGTAGCCGCCAAATAAATTACCGGCGTGATTCAGGAACTCAGGCCGGATCACCAAGGTTTTTTCATGCGTCATGCCGGGGACAACGTAACCCGAACGGCGGGAAAGTCAAAGCCCCGATGCATCAAGGTTTGAGAACGATTTTGCCAGCCAGCGTTCCGGCTTGGTGGATGGTGTTCTCCTCCTGTAAGCGATGGGCGGCAGCGGCCTCCGCCAGCGGCAGAATCCGGCCAATCCGCGATAGCAATTTGCCTTGGGCCATCCACCGGCTCATATCCTCGGCGCAGTGGCGCTGTTCTTGCGGGGTGGCTTGGAACATGGCAAACCCATGCAGCGAACAACCCTTGACATAAAACGGCCCGACGGGGAACGGCGGACGCGCCTCGCGTCCAGCCATCAGCACCATGCGCCCGCGTGGCGCGAGACAGCGGACGGTCTTGTCAAAATCCGGTTCACGCAAGGTTTCAAACCAGACTTGGACACCGCCGGGGGCGAACTTCCGAATTTCCGCTTCGACATCCTGGGTGCGGTAATTGATGGTCAGGGCCGCGCCTAGTTTGTGGGCCAGCGCGACTTTTTCAGGATTGCCCGCCGTGGTGATGACGCGTGCGCCCTCGGCTTTGGCCATTTGGATGACGGCGGAACCGACTCCACCCGTGCCGCCATGGACGAACACGGTTTCGCCACGTTGCAGCTTGGCATCGCGAAATAATCCAAGGTGCGCGGTGATGCCCACCAGGGCGAGCGCGGCGGCGGTCTCGAATTTGACGGAGGCGGGCAGGAGATAGAGGAACTCTTCATGGACGGCGGCGTATTCGGCAAAAGTCCCTTGCCGGCCCAGCAAGCCCTGGTTGCTGCCCCAGACGCGGTCACCCGGTCTGAAACGGCGGGCTTCGGGACCGACTGCTTCGACGACGCCCGCCAGGTCGCAACCCACGATAAATGGGAAGGGCAGGGGCATCGGCACCAAGCCACTGCGGATATAGGTATCCACGGGGTTGACGGAAACCGCATGGACGCGCACGAGCACTTGCGCGCCTGTCACCTGTGGTTTTGGCAGATCTCCGAACCGAATATTCTCCGGGGGACCAACGCTTTCAATATACGCAGCTTTCATCATCATAAGTCCTCAAAATAACCACCGTTTGGCAGAATCAAAATAATTCCGCCAGCAGTGACTGATCCCCGTAAAGCCAAATTTGCTATCGCACTGCAAATTTGGCCGGGCTCCCGATTCTCCCGCCCACCGCTCGCTCGCTATTCCTTCTTGGCCACCTTCACCTCGAGGTGCAGATCGCGCAGTTGGCGCGGTTCGGCAATCCCGGGCGAATCGGTCATCAGGCAGGTGCCTTTGGCCGTCTTGGGGAAGGCAATGACGTCGCGGATGCTGGGCGTGCCGCACAGGATGGCGATGAGGCGATCAAAGCCCAAGGCAATGCCGCCATGAGGCGGAGCGCCGTACCGGAAGGCCTCGAGCATGTATCCAAAGCGGGCCTTGGTCATGTCCGGTGGGATTTGCAGGATTTCTTCGAAGATGGTTTTCTGCACATCGGGCTGATGGATACGGATGCTGCCGCCGCCCAGTTCGACGCCGTTGACCACCACATCGTAGTGCTGGCCGCGGACCTTCTTGGGCTCGGTTTTGAGTAGCGGAATATCCTCCGCGACTGGCGCGGTAAAGGGATGATGGCTGGAGTACCAGCGATTCATTTCCTTGTCGAACGACAGCAGCGGGAAATCCACAACCCACATGAAGTTGAAACGATCGGCCGGGATGGTAAGTTTGCCCTGTTGCTTGAGGACCTCGGCGCAGTAGAGGCGAATCTTGCCGAGAATTTCGCAGGCGTTGAGCCATTGATCGGCGGCGAAGAGAACCAGGTCACCTTCCTCGATGCCGAGCTTTTGCGTAAGCGCGTCCTTTTCCGCCTGGCTGAAGAACTTGACGATGGGGGATTTCCATTCGCCTTTCTCCACCTTGATGAACGCCAGACCCTTGGCGCCAAAACTCTTGGCGTACTCGGTCATGGTTTCGATCTGCCCCTGGGTCGCGCAGGCCAGACCCTTGGCATTGATGGCCTTGACCACGCCGCCGTTGGCAATGGTGCCGCTGAACACCTTGAAGGTGCTGGCGCGGAACTCCTCGGTGAAATCCACCAGTTCAAGCCCGAAGCGGGAGTCGGGTTTGTCAATGCCCCAACGGTTCAGGGCTTCGTAAAAACTGATGCGCTTGAAAGGTGTGGGAATATCCTGGTTGAGCGCGGTCTTCCAGACGCGCTTGAGCAGGCCTTCGATAAGCGCGTAAATGTCCTCACGATCAATGAACGACATTTCCAAGTCCACCTGGGTGAATTCCGGTTGGCGATCGGCGCGCAAATCTTCGTCGCGGAAGCATTTGGCCAGTTGGAAATAGCGCTCGACGCCTGCCACCATGAGAATCTGTTTGAACTGCTGCGGGGATTGCGGCAGAGCGTAGAACATGCCGGGGTTGATGCGGCAGGGCACCATGAATTCGCGGGCACCCTCGGGGGTGGACTTGAACAGCATGGGCGTCTCCACTTCGAGGAAACCATTTTCATCGAAGTAATTGCGCGTGGCCATGGCGATTTTGTGGCGCAGGCGCAGGTTCTTGGCCATTTCCGGTCGGCGCAAATCGAGGTAGCGATGCTTGAGGCGGAGTTCCTCGTTCACCTTGGAGGCGGTTTCCGGGTCGTCCACCGGGAACGGCAGCACCTCGGCCATGTTCAGCACTTCCAACTCGCTGGCGATGATTTCGACTTCGCCGGTGGCGATCTTGGAATTGCTGGTGCCGACGGGGCGCTGGCGCACCGCGCCCGTCACGCGGATGACGCATTCGCTGCGCAACGCGGAAGCCTGCTCGCAAATTGCGGCGGGCGACATGGAGGGATCAAACACGGTCTGCGTGCGCCCCTCGCGATCGCGGATGTCAATGAAGTTGACCCCGCCGAGGTCGCGCCGGGAATGAACCCAGCCGTTTAAAATGACAGTCTGCCCGACATGGGTCAGGCGCAGTTCGTTGCAATGATGCGTGCGTTTCATGTATTTCTTAATCCTGGCGGCTTGGCCGCCGATTTCGGAGTGAGGACAACCATGTCCACCCGGCTCCGCCTGTGTTCAACAGGTGGCGGATAGTGGCCTGAGTGGGAACGTTTTTCCAGTGAAAAATTTAGAGTTCAAAATAACGTGTCTTGATTTTTTGAACACCATTCTTTTTTACAACGGGAAAAGTTTGTAGTACGCTGGTTTTATGAAATTGCGGCAGAGTATCTGGATGGCTATCGGTTGGATGACGCTCAACCTTGTGGTCTTGCCAACGCTGGTCAGCGCGGCCACGGCGGCCAAGCCGAATGTGGTCTATATCTTGGCGGATGACTTGGGCGTGGGCGATGTGAAATGCTTCAACTCCGAGGGCAAGATCGCGACGCCCAACATGGATAAACTGGCGGCGGAGGGCATGAAGTTCATTGATTGTCATTCCTCTTCCGCTGTGTGTACGCCAACCCGATACGGCATTTTAACGGGCCGCTACAATTGGCGGAGCCGGTTGCAATCCGGAGTATTGAATGGGTTTTCTCCGCCGCTGATTGAGGCGGGGCGTTTGACGGTCGCCGAACTCCTGAGGCAAAACGGGTATCACACGGCGGCTTTTGGCAAGTGGCATCTTGGCATGAACTTTGGCGCGAAGGGCCGAGCCGAAAGCACACCGGACAACGCGGACGTTGCCGATGAAGCCGCGACCCGTGCAAATACAGACTATTCCAAACCGATCAAGAATGGCCCGACGGCGGTCGGGTTCGATTATTACTTCGGCATTTCCGCCTCGTTGGATATGCCGCCATTCGTCTATATCGAGAACGACCGGTTCACGGCGCTGCCCACCACGGAGAAAACCTGGCTTCGCAAAGGACCGGCAGCGGCGGATTTTGAAGCGATTGACGTGTTGCCCACGCTGACCAAACGGGTGACCACCTATTTGGGTCAGCGGGCGGTGGAGGCCAGGAACGGCAAGCCGTTTTTCGTCTATATGCCGTTGAATTCGCCGCATACACCCATCCTTCCCACCGCCGAGTGGCAGGGAAAAAGCGGACTGAACGCTTATGGCGATTTCGTGATGCAAACGGATTGGACGGTGGGCCAGGTGATGGCCGCGTTGGAGCAGAATGGTCTGGCGGACAACACCATTCTGGTCATGACCTCGGATAACGGATGTTCGCCGGCGGCCAAGGTGGATGAGTTGACCAGCAAAGGTCATTACCCCAGCATGAATTATCGCGGGTATAAGTCGGATATCTGGGAAGGCGGCCATCATGTGCCATTTATCATTCGCTGGCCGGGGCATATCCAGGCCGGCAGCACCTCGGATCAAACGATCTGCCTGGTGGACCTGATGGGCACGTGCGCGGAAATCCTAGGGGCTAAGTTGCCGGCGAATGCCGGGGAGGATAGTGTCAGCCTGCTGCCCGCACTGTTGGGCAAGGCGGATAAACCGTTGCACGAGGCCGTGGTGCATCATTCCATTGAAGGCCGATTCTCCATCCGGCAGGGCAAGTGGAAACTGGAACTTTGCGCCGGGTCTGGCGGTTGGAGCGCGCCGAAGGAAGGCCCGGCGTTGAAGCAAGGGTTGCCATCCGTGCAACTGTACGACCTGAGTTCGGATGTCGGGGAACAAAACAATGTGCAGGAGAAATATCCGGAAGTGGTGGAGCGCCTGACCCAACTTTTGAAAAAATACGTCGCCGATGGCCGCAGCACGCCCGGTGAACCACAAAAAAATACGGTCGAACCAAACATTTTCAAATCAGTCGCTCCGGCGGCGGCGGGTGGCAAGAAGAAGAAAAAGCAATAATTCGTAAACCGGTAAAGAAGATGAACGCTGAATATCCATTCCTGGTGGACGGCCAGTGGCGGCAGAGCGCCCGGTCGCTTGAAGTTACGTCACCCTACGATGGCGAAGTGGCGGGGATTACCTACCAGGCCTCCCCGGAGGATGTGGAAGGCGCCATCCAGGCCGCCACGCGCGCGTTTGAAATCACCAAACGGCTCCCCACCCATAATCGGGCGGAGATCCTCGAAAAAACGGTTGCCGGCTTGAAGTCGCGCCGCGAGGAAATCGCACGCGTAATCGCGCTGGAGGCTGGCAAACCCATGAAGAACGCGCGCGGCGAAGTGACGCGCGCCATCGCCACCTTCACCGATGCAGTCGAGGAGTGCAAACGCCTGCGGGGCGAGTGGCTGCCGCTGGATTTGGATGCAGCCTCCGAGGGACGGCATGGGTTGGTCCGGCGGTTTCCACTGGGGCCGGTGGCGGCGATCACGCCTTTTAACTTTCCGCTCAACCTGGTGTCTCACAAAGTGGCTCCGGCCCTGGCGTGCGGCTGTTCGCTCGTGCTCAAGCCGGCCACCAAGACGCCACTCACAGCTTTACTGCTTGCGCGGATCGTCACCGAGGCGGGCGCGCCGCCGGGAATGTTGAATGTGCTGCCGTGCGCCTCCCGCGACGCGCAACCGCTCATCACCGATGATCGGTTGAAACTGCTCACCTTTACCGGCAGTGCCCCCGTAGGTTGGGGCTTGAAGGCGCTGGCTGGCAAGAAGCGGGTGGCGTTGGAACTGGGTGGCAACGCCGGCGTGGCGGTGCATTCGGACGCGGACCTGGATTACGCCGCCCAACGCTGTGTCATGGGCGGCTTTGCGTATGCCGGGCAAGCCTGTATTTCCGTCCAGCGCATCTATGTGCATCGTCCGGTGTTCGACGCGTTTGCCGCAAAGTTGGTCGCGCTGACCGCCCGCCTGAAGTTGGGCAATCCGCTTGATGAGGCCACCGACGTGGGCCCGATGATCTCGCTGGAGGAAGCGCAGCGCGCCCAAAAATGGGTGCAAGAGGCCGTGGCGCAGGGTGCGAAGATTCTGCTGGGCGGCGGGCGGGACGGATTGATCATGCATCCGACCATCCTCACCAGCACGCGCCCTGCCATGCGGGTCTGCTGCCAGGAATTGTTTGCGCCGGTGGTCACCTTGGAACCGTATGACGATTTCCGGCAGGCTGTCCACGCCATCAACGACTCCGCGTATGGCTTGCAGGCGGGCATCTTCACGCGCGACGTGCAGGCGATTTTTTCCGCGTTTGAGGAATTGGAAGTGGGCGGCTTGCTGATGAACGATGTGCCCACCTGGCGCTCCGATCCCATGCCGTACGGTGGGATGAAGGATTCCGGCAACGGACGGGAAGGCGTGCGCTATGCCATGGAAGAAATGACCGAACGAAAAATCCTGGTGTTTCACCTGACCGGCAACCCCTGAATCCACAACCTATCATGACTTCCCGCGAACGCATTTTGACCACGCTGGCGCACCGCGAGCCAGACCGCATTCCGGTGGACCTTTCCGGGCATCGCTCCTCGGGCATTGCCGCGCTGGCCTATTACGGTTTGCGCCAATACCTGGGCCTGCCCCAGAAACCGTTGCGCATCTACGATCCCGTACAACAACTCGCCATCGTGGATGAGGATGTCTTGCAGCGGTTCGGCGTGGATACCATTGAATTGGGGCGCGCGTTTGCGCTCGAAGACCGTCACTGGGCCGAATGGGTGTTGCCGGATGGCACGCCCTGCCTGATGCCGGTCTGGGCTAAGCCGGAACGCCAGGGGGCGGATTGGATCATCCGCTCCGCCAGTGGGCGCAGCATCGCCCGCATGCCGGAAGGCTGCCTCTACTTCGAGCAGGAATACTATCCCTTCGCTGAACAGGATGATTTCGCGCGACTCGAAGAGGCCTTCGCGGAATGCATGTGGACGGCGGTGGCCTCGCCGCCTGGGCCGCTCGTGTCCGGGCCGGGCGGAACGGATGCCTTGGCGGAAGGCGCGCGCCGGTTGCGCGTCCAGACGAATCGCGCCATCATTGCGCTCTTTGGCGGCAACCTGCTGGAACTCGGCCAGATGTTTTACCGCAACGACAACTTCTTCCTGCTCCTGGCGGGTGCCCCTGGTCGCGCTCACGCATTTCTCGACCGCCTGGTGGAACGGCACCTGGCCAACCTCGAACGATTCCTCGCGGCAGTGGGGCCGCACATTGACATCCTCCTCTTCGGGGATGATCTGGGCATGCAAAATGGACCCCAGATTTCGCCGAAGATGTACCGCGAATTCTTTTTCCCGCGCCAGCAGCGCATGTGGCGGCGGGTCAAGGAACTCGCGGATGTGAAGATCATGCTGCACTGCTGCGGGGGGGTGCGGGAACTTTTGCCCGGTCTGATCGAGGCTGGCCTGGACACCATCAACCCGGTGCAGATCACCTGCCGCGGCATGGACCCGGCGGAACTGAAGCGCGAGTTTGGCCACGCCCTGACCTTCTGGGGCGGCGGATGCGACACGCGCGACGTGCTGATGCGCGGCACCCCCGCGCACATCCGCGATCACGTCCGGCGCATGATGGACATCTGGCGCCCCGGCGGCGGCTACGTCTTCCAACAAGTCCACAACCTCATGGCCGACGTTCCGCCACAAAATATCGTCGCCATGTTCGATGCTGTGAATGGGAAAGCGTAAGCGTGCGCCCGGTCTCTTGCGACGCACAACCAAACACGGTCAGAGGCCCCTCAAGCAGGGTGCCAGCTCACAACGTCGGTTTCAGTCCCTGCACAGATCTTCCTTCGATCCGATATTCCTTGCGCGCCAGGGCAGCGACGCAGCGCGGGTAGAGTTCTCGCTCGGCAACCTGGATGCGTTCGTGCAGCGTGGCGTAGGTGTCGCCGTCCAGCACCGGCACCGCTTGCTGCCCGATCACGGGCCCGGTATCCACGCCTTGATCCACAAAATGCACGGTGCATCCGGTCACCTTCACGCCGTAATCCAGCGCCTGTTTCCACGCTTCCAATCCCGGAAAGGAGGGGAGCAGCGACGGGTGAATATTAATCACCCGCCCCGCGAAGGCTTTCAAGAATGCGCCTTTGAGAATGCGCATGAACCCGGCGAGCACCACCAATTCCACGCCCGCATCGTTCAACTGGCGGATGTACGCCGCCTCGGTTTCCTCATCCAGCTTGGTGCGAAATTTTCCGGGTGGCGCATAGGTGGCGGGGATGCCGCGCTGCCGGGCGTGGGTCAGGATGCCGGCGTTTTCCACATCGCTCAGCACCAGCGCCACCTGCGCCGGGACTTGCTGCGCGGCGCATGCGTCCGCAATGGCGACAAAATTGGAGCCTTTGCCGGACCCCAGCACTCCGAGACGAAACATATCACGCGAATTCATGCGCCCATTGATACCGTTCCCGGTCGAAAGCGACAAGCTGGATTTACAAACGCCTGCCCATCCGCTAGGCTTTCCCGCGGATAGGTATTCGTGGTTGTATTTGGATATGATATTCCGGCTCACAGAACAATTGGCGTTTCCGAATCCACAACTGGCAATGCGCGGAGAGCATAATGGCTTGCTGGCGGTGGAGGGGGATTTGTCTGTGCCGCGCCTGCTGCTGGCCTACCGCAGTGGGATTTTTCCCTGGAGCGTCAACCCGATCACCTGGTGGTCGCCCGATCCCCGCGCCCTCTTTGAGCTGGACGCCTTTCATGTCTCGCACAGTCTGGCGCGCACGTTGCGCCGGGGCGTTTTTGAAATCACCGTTAATCGCGCCTTCCGGGAAGTGATGATCGCTTGCTCCCGCCCCGATTGTGAGAATCGCTGGATTTCGGAGGAGTTCATTGAAGCCTATTGCGCCCTGCACACCCAGGGGCACGCGCATAGTTTGGAGTGCTGGCGCGATGGGGAATTGGCTGGCGGGATCTATGGCGTCGGCATCGGTGGTGTGTTTGCCGGGGAATCCATGTTCCACCGGCAGACGGACGCCTCCAAAGTGGCGCTCTTCCATTTGATTCAGCGCTTGAAGGAACGCGGCTATGCTTTGTTTGACATTCAGATGCTCACCCCGATCACGCAGCAATTGGGGGCCACTGAAATTCCGCGCCGCGATTATCTGCGCCGGCTGAAAGCGGCGGTCGCGCAAACCTGCCGCTTCGTCTAACTCTGGACGCCAGTTGCCGGTGGCCCCTCATCCAGACAGCGCCGCACCATCTGGGCCAATTGTCCGGGCATGAACGGCTTTTGCAGGTAGAATTTCAACTCATGCAACGCCGTTCCCTGCGCCGAATCCAAGGGGCTGCTGTAGCCGCTGGAATAAATCACCTTCAGGTTCGCCTTTTCGCGCAACAGCATTTGCGCCAGGTCCAGACCGTTCAACCCGCCCGGCATCACGATGTCGGTCAGCAATAATTGGATATTCTGGTGTTGCTCCGCCCAGACCTTAAGCGCGGCTGCGCCGCAATCCGCCTCCAAAACCCGGTATCCCCGCATTTGCAGGATTTCCTTGGCCAGCGAGCGCACATCCAGTTCGTCCTCCACCAGCAGAATGGTTTCGGTGCCCCCACGTACTCTGGGCGGCGGCACGGGAACCTCGGCTAGCGGAGCCACGCGGGCAAGTGCCGGCAGATACACAAAAAAGGTGCTGCCGCCGCCCGGCGAGGTTACCACCTCCAGCCAGCCTTGATGCTGGTCCACAATCCCATCCACCATCGAAAGCCCCAAGCCGGTGCCTTTGCCCACATCCTTGGTCGTGAAGAATGGCTCGAAGATGCGCGGCAACACTTCGGGAGGGATTCCCGTGCCGGTATCCCGCACGCTCAGACGCACAAATTCACCGGCACGCGCACGATCCACTCGCCGCGCCTGATCTTCCGTGACGCGGAGCGTTTCGATGCCGATCACCAGGCGTCCGCCATTGGGCATGGCATCGCGCGCATTGGCGGATAAGTTCAACAGCACCTGCTCCATCATGCCGGCATCCGCCAGCACCAACGGCATCCTCGATTGATAGGCAAATTCCAGCCGGATATCCTCGCCGATGATGCGCTGCAACATGCGGGTCAGGTTCCCCACGCATTCATTCAGGTCCAAGGGACGTTTTAGGATGGGCTGTTTACGCCCAAACGCCAGCAGTTGCCGGGTGAGGTTGGCGGCCCGTTTGGCGGCCTCGGACACTTGCCGCAGGGAATCTTGCGCCCGCCCCTGGATGCTGGTATTCAATTGCAGCAGCTCGGTGTGCCCCTGAATGACGGTGAGCAAATTATTGAAGTCGTGCGCCACCCCGCCGGCCAGCCGCCCGATGCTCTCCATCTTCGAGGATTGCCGCAGCTTTTCCTCCATGGCTTTGCGCTCGGTGATGTCCTGCTGCACGGCGATGAAGTGGGTGATGCGCCTCCGATTATCGCGCACCGGCGTCACCGTTTGTTCCTGGGTGTAGAGCACGCCATCTTTGCGCCGGTTGATGAGTTCCCCCTGCCAGACGTTCCCGGCCAGAATCGTTTCCCACATCGCGGTATAAAACGCCGCCTCGTGTTTTCCCGAGTTAAGGAACCGGGGCGTCATCCCATGGATGTCGGACAGCCCATAGCCGGTCATCTTGGTGAACGAGTCATTGACCCACACGACCGCCCCCTCGTGGTTGGTGATCATCATGGCGTTGCTGGCAGATTCCAGCGCCGTGCTCAATAGGCGTAGCTCGGACTGAGCGCGCAGCCGTTCCGTAATCTCAAAGAACATGACCGCCAACCGGCCCGGCCCGGCCCGAAACGCATGGACTTCAAACGCGCCCGAGATCGTTTCGTCCGAATACTTCAACTGCTCGGATTGCCAGGGGATGCCAGTGCGGCAAACTTCCCGGTAACGCTCGGGGATGTCGGTTTGTGGCAGGCCGGGAAAGGCTTCCTCCAGTGTTTTGCCGAGAATATCCGTATGGTCCCGCTTCAGGATGGCGTCGGCTGCCGGGTTCGCGCCGATCATGATCAATTTATCATCCGCCGCAAAGTCATACAGATGGATTCCCATCGGTGAGGAATGGACGATGCTGCGAAAGCGTTCCTCGGAATTGCGCATCGCCTGTTGGGTGCGTCGCCGTTCAAGGTGCCGCCACATGCCTTCCATCAGGAGGGTCAACTGGCGGGCGTCGGCCTCGGTGTAGGGTTCGTCTTTATTGGCCACCCCCACCACGGCCACGATGTGTTGATTCTGAAAAACCGGCACCCCCAGATGACTTTGAATCGCAACATGCCCCATGGGTGTCCCTTTTTTTTGAGACAGCATCCCAGGGTAGTCATTGGCGAAGACTGCGGCGCGTTGCCGGATCGGCTCGCCCCAGAGCCCGGTATCCGCGACGTTGAAAATCATCGGACGATCCGCAGTTTTGCAATCCGCCATGGCATCGCGCGACCACGCATACATCGTCAGCACGGATTCGTTTTCATTGGCAAACGCCACATAGCCGTACTGGCTGCCCGTCAGGCGCACGCCCTCTTCGAGCGCATAATTAACCAATTCGTGCTCCGTCCCGGCATCCATGCGGCCCAAATGAATCAACGATTCCATGCGGGCTTCTTCCATGGCGTGCTGATGCTCGGCCTGTTTACGCTCGGAAATGTCTGTGGCCATGCCCACATAGTGGGCGACCTTTCCTTGCTCGTTGTATAACATGGAGATGCTTAAATGCACCCAGACAATGTGGCCGTTCCGATGAAGGTAGCGCTTTTCCAAGTGGCAGGATGCCGCTTGGTTTTCCACCGCCTCACGCACCAACTTGCGCTCATACTCCCAATCAAGGACATGCGTGATCGTCTGAGGCGTCTGGGCGAGCAACTCTTCGGCGGTGTAACCCACCAGCCGTTGAAATTGCGGGTTCGACTCCACGATTTGGTTGTCCGCCCCCACCCAGATGATGCCGATCCCTGCCTGATCGAAGACCGTTCGGAACTTCATTTCCGCCGTCTTGCGCGCGGTAATATCGCGTACGGCGATGGCGAGCACCGGTTGTCCCTGGTAATCGATGGTTTTGAACTGCACTTCCACCGGCACGGTGCTCCCGTCCTGCTTGCGCATGGCACTTTCCCGCGTCCCGGCAGTCGGCAGGGTGGTCAGGCTCTGGCGGACGCTCTCGACGAGCTGCGGCGCCAAAAAGTCCAATACCGGACGCCCCACGATTTCACTCAGTTCGCAACCGAGCAATTCCGCCAGGCGCGGGGTGGCATCCAACACGAGGCCATCCTTGATGAGCGCCAGGCCTTCGCAGGCCGCCTCGTAAAATACGGTCAACCGCTCCGCATTGGCGGGAATCGGCGGCGTGGTGCTGGACGACTCGTTCATCTGGCGGGGACTTCTTTGCTATCCAGGTATATGACTGCGGGCGTAATCGCAAAGCGCGCGCAGGTTGGCCTCTGGCGTGTCGCGCGGCACTTCGCAACCGGCGCCCACGATGAATCGCCCGCCGGCCTGCCGATGGCACTCGCTCACGGCGGCAGTGACGGCTTCCGGCGTCGCATTGCGGAGCATGGCCACTGGATTCAGGTTCCCGAGGATGATTTGTTGCCCGCCCATCTGCGTCCGGCCTTCGGAGACGGGTACCAGGGAATCCAGATCCACGATATCGCAGCCCAACTGGCCCATCCCACGGAGGATTTTCCGGGCATTGCCGCAAATGTGCAGCCGCACGCCCATGCCCATGGCCCGCAATCCCGCCACCAGTTTCTGTTCGTATGGCAGCACAAACTCCTCGTAAATCTGCGGCCCGACCAGCGAGGCGGCGGCGTCGCCCACGCCAATGATATCCGCGCCCGCTTCCATTTGGGCGCGGGCAAACTGCAACTCCATTGCCACAATGAACTCGAACAAATCCCGGACAAACTGCGGATCATCGTAAAAATCCATCATCAACGTGTTGATGCCGCGCAAGTCCGCCGCCTGCGCGCAGGGGCCTTCCACCCAGCCTTCGATCAGCTTCTCGCCCCGCGTTTTCTCCTTGAACAACGCCGCCGCCTTCACCCGATCATGCATCCGTCCGCCGCCCAGGGGATCGGGCAGCTTCAATCGGACGAGTTCCGTTTTATCCATCAGGCGCGCCTGGTCCTCCAGGATGGCCGGCGGTTGGTCGTCGAAGTAGGCAATCTGCGCCCCGCAATCCGCCGCCTCGCGGGCCGGATCCGAAATGCAGGAAACATAATCAAAGCCAAACTTCCCGGCGGTGAACAATTGCGCCTCGACTAACGCGCGGTAATCGCTGGCATACCGTCCATAGGGGATGCCGCATTGATCGGCGGCAAACATCATGGTGATGGGCATGAGCGGTAGGTGATCTACCGGCAGCCCCTTAAGATGGTTCAAAATCCGTTCGCGACCATTCATGATAGTGTTGTTTGAGGGGATAACTTTCCAGAGTTGGCCATATTTACAAGATTTATCTGGTGACAATTATGAATCGTTGTTTTGCGTATTGTGCAAGGCAGGGGAATCAGCCATGATTCACCCCGATGAAAGTCGAATTCGAAGCATGGCGTGAAACGTTTCACGGTGGCCCGTGGAATTCATCCGTGTCCATCCATCCATCCTTCTGGAGATCGGCAATCAATCCAGCTCAAGTTAATCTCAACCAAAACAACAACATGCGCTCTCTTCCATCATTCACCCTCGCAGCCTTGATGCTATCGCCACTGGCCGTTCTTCATGCTGCCACGGCACAACCTGCCGCTCAACCCGCGGCGGAACGCATTATCCTCTCTCCGCCTCCCGCGGCCTCGCCGCGCATCAATGGCCCGCAGGTTTACGGGGCGCGGCCCGGCCATCCGTTCCTTTACCGCATTCCCTGCACCGGCGAACGCCCCATGAAGTTCACCGCCGAAGGTTTGCCTGCCGGGCTCGCGCTGGATGCGGATACCGGCATCATCACCGGCACCACTCCCCAGCGTGGCGAATACCAGATCACCTTTCGCGCAAAGAGTTCGCGCGGCCAGGCGGAGCGTCCGTTCAAGCTGGTGGCGGGTGATACCCTCTCGCTGACCCCTTCCATGGGCTACAACCATTGGTACACCCACTACAATCGCATCACCCAAAAGCTGATGCAGGAGGCGGCGGATGTCGTGGTGTCCAGCGGGATGGCGGATGCCGGCTATCAGTATGTGAACATCGATGATTGCTGGATGAATGCCGCTTCGCTCAGCAAATACCAGACCGACCCCAAACGCGTGGGGCCGATCCGCGATGCGCAAGGCAACCTGGTTCCCAACGCTTACTTTCCGGACATGAAAGGCTTGGCGGATTACATTCATTCCAAGGGTCTGAAGGCCGGGCTGTACACCTCGCCCGGGGCGCGCACCTGCGCCGGGTTTGCCGGCGCTTATCAGCATGAAGAGCAGGATGCCAGGCTGTTTGCCAGTTGGGGTTACGATTTCCTCAAGTACGACTGGTGCTCCTATGGGCAGGTGGTCGGCAAGAAACCCGACCTGGCCGCCATGCAAAAGCCTTTCCGCCTGATGGGCGATCTGTTGAAGCAACAACCGCGCGACCTGGTGTTCAACCTCTGCCAGTACGGCATGGGCGAAGTTTGGAAATGGGGCGCGGAAGTCGGCGGCCATTCATGGCGGACCGGCGGCGACCTCGGCTTTGAGCTGAACCGCATTTTCGAGATTACGCTGAAGAATTGCGCCCTGCGCGAGTTCAACCGGCCAGGGGCCTGGAACGATCCGGATTACATCCAGATTGGCTGGATTGGCGCGCAACGCAATGGCGCCTTTGAAATGCCGCATCCCTGTCCGCTGACGCCCCAGGAACAGTACAGCTTCATGTCCCTGTGGTGCCTCATGGCGTGCCCGCTCTTTTACAGCGGCGATATGAGCAAGCTGGATGATTTCACCCTGCGCATCCTGTGCAATCCGGAACTCATTGACATCAACCAGGACGCGCTCGGCCAATGCGCGCGCATTCAAAGCCGCACTCCGGAAGGCTTCGTTCTGGTCAAGGATTTGGCCGATGGCAGCAAGGCGGTTGGCCTCTGCAACCAACTGCGCAAACCTCAATCCATGTCCGTGAAATGGGCGGACCTCGGTTTGGCCAAGCCCGCGCGTGTGCGCGACTGCTGGCGCTTTGTGGATGTCAAAGGCACGGCGGATGGCTGCGAACTCGGAGTCGCCCCGCGCTTTGTCGAAGTGCTGCGCCTTTACCCTACCTCCGCCAAATAAAGATCGCCCGGCGAACGGCCCAAGGAGATTACTTCAGAACTTCGCCGAAGAACAGCTTCATGAGTTCCCACGAGCGGCGGTCGGCGGGTTCGTTATAGGCTGCCACGGGTGAGACGCCGGGTTTGGCGTTCCAATCGGTGAAGCTGTGCACCGCGCCGCCGAACTTCACCAGTTGCCAATCCACCTGCGCGGCGCGCATTTCCTCCTCAAACGCCGCCAGGTCCTTCGCGGGCACTGCCGGATCGTCGGCCCCGTGCAGGGCGAGCACTTTGCATTTGATATTCTTGCCGTCCGCCGGGGCGGGGGAATCCAGCCCGCCGTGGAAGCTGACCACGCCGTTGAGTTCGGCCCCGCTGCGCGCCAGTTCGATGACCGCGGTGCCGCCGAAGCAATAGCCGATGGCCGCCACGCGGGCGGTGTCCACCTGCGGCTGTTGCTTGAGCCAGGCCAGGCCGGCATTCACGCGCTCGCGCAGCAACGCCCGGTTGCCCTTGTATTTGCCCGCCTGGGCGCCGGCCGCTTGCGGGTCTTTGGGGCGGATGCCCTGGCCGTAAATATCGCAGGCAAAGGCCGCATAGCCCAGCTTCGCCAGCATGTCGGCCCGCTTCTTTTCGTAATCGGTCAGGCCCTTCCATTGATGCACGATGAGCACGGCCGGGCGTTTGCCGGGGAGCGCGTCGTCATACGTGAACCAGCCTTCCAGGGTGGTTTCCCCCTGTTTATATTCGACGGTTTGGGTGCGAATCTCCGCCTGGGCCAGGCTGGCCAGGGTCAACGTCAACATCAGCAGCACAATACGTTTCATGGGGAATAGATAGCCCATGGTTGCGCAGAAGCAAATCCGGTGCCTGGAGCCGAAGCCATTCCCTTCCTGCCCGGCGGAACAAGGCAGAGTCTCGCGGCCTCGCCAGACGCAAAAAAAAGCCGCCCTGGGATTGCCAGGGCGGCGGCGGCTCAAACCAAACCGACTCAAGACGGCATAAAAACGACCAGCTCCGACCATGGGCCGGGGCCGTCCTGGCCAAAGGCACAGATGCGGAACGAGTAATCCTTGCCGCGTTCCAGGCCGGCGATCTTGATTTTGTGGCAGGAGCTGTGCTGCGCGCCGACCTTCCAATTGGCGGGCACGGATGTATCGCCCAGGCAATATTGCACCTCGAACATGCGCGCCCCGCGCGGGCTTTTGGCGCTGACAACCACCGTGCCGGGCAACGTACCGGCGACCACCTTTAAATTCTGCG
>JBAXGN010000122.1 GCA_037139415.1 Verrucomicrobiota bacterium
GGTTAACAATAACTTCCGAGGCACCCTTCAAATAACTCGTAAACTGGGGCTAGGGGTGGAACCCTCACTGGCCCGGGGGGAAATCCCCTTGCTACGGGCGGAACCTTCGCAAATCCGGGCGGAACCCTCACCGGTCCGGGGGAAAATCCCCCCGCTACGGTGAGAACTTGCCGCATACCGGGGGAAATTCGCCCCACGCGAATGAAAAGACCAATGACACGGATGGAAGTGCCAGCCGTATGGTTGGGTTTCCGCTCGCCATGCGGCGGGTTCGGCGGTATAGCTTGGCCATCATGAAACGCGTATTGCACGGTTTGTCTATTTTGATGTTAGCCATCAGCCTGTCCAGTCGCCTTGGGAATGCCCAGGCGGCGGTGACGGGACCAGAGTCGGCGCCCATCCGTGAGGGGCTCAAGTTATGGCTGGATGCCAGTGATGCCGCCACGCTGGAATTGCAGGGGGATCAGGTGCGCGTCTGGCGCGATAAGTCCGGCGCGGGCAACCATGCGCAGGCCGGGGGGAAACCGGTGTTGTTGCGGGCGGGCTTCGGCGGGCGCAATGCGGTGCGGTTCGGCGGGCAGGATGTGTTCAAGGTGAAACCCATTGCCAGTAAGACGGGGCCGGTGACCGCGTTTATTGTCTCGCGCCGATTGGCGGAACAGGCGGGCGGCACGGGATGGCAGCGGTTGGTCTCGATCCGCGCGGGGGAAATTGCCGATAACAAGCCGCCGAATCTGTGCCTGACCACGGGGGAGAAATCCGTGGCGTATCCGCCCACGGTGAAGGTGATTTCCAAGGATGGCATTGCCGCCGGGGAGCTGGCCTTTGGCGGTGGGGCGGGCGCAAACGCCGGCAACAAGTTCCACGGGGAGATCGCGGAGGTGCTGGTGTATGATCGCGGTTTCCTGAGCGATGGCGCGGTGTTGGAGGTGATGAATTACCTGGCGGCCAAGTGGCAGGCGGAGATTGACCGCAAGGATTCTGGTTGGAACCGCGCCGGGCCGCTGGGCGAGTTGCCCAAGCGCATCACCGATGCCTGGCCGCTGGTGGATCAGCGGAACCAGGGCGGCTGGGTGAAGTTCGAGGAGTTCAGCGATGAGTTTAATTCCGGGGTGCTGGATACGAACAAGTGGATGTCGCCGCACCGTTGGAAGGGGCGCGAACCCGCGCTGTTCATGCGCAGCAACGTCACGGTGTCCAATGATTGCATGACGCTGGCCATGCGGCGCGAGGAAGTGCCGGAGATGAAAAAGAACCCGAAGTTCCACACGTACACCTCGGCCTACGTCTGCACGCGGAAGATGACCCGCTACGGGTATTTTGAAATTCGCGCCAAACCGATGAACTCCGCCGGGTCCAGCTCGTTCTGGTTCTCCGGGGGCACCAAGCTGTGGCGCATCGAGATTGATGTGTTCGAGATCGGCGGGAAAGCGTTGGGCCGCGAGCACGCCTATAACATGAACGCGCATGTGTTCCGGGAAAACGGCACGAACGATCATTGGAGCACCGGCGGCGTTTGGGAAGCACCCTGGCGCTGGGCGGATGACTACCATGTCTTTGGCCTGGAATGGTCGCCCACCCGCCTGGCCTATCACGTGGACGGCGTGCCGGTGCGCGTCATGCCCAACACGCATTGGCATCATCCGCAATACCTGATCTTTGATTCCGAGACGATGCCAGACTGGTTCGGTCTGCCCAAGGATGAAGACCTGCCGTCGTTCTTCCACGTGGATTATGTGCGCGCCTGGAAGCGCGCGGGCTGGGAGGGCGCTTTCACCGAGGAGGAGGCGGAACTGAAAAAGTGGGAGCCGCTGAAGGGACCCTGACCCGCTGGCGGGAGCGAGCGCGCTCCTCGCAGATCATCAAGGGCTGGCAGACTGAGTTTCAGCGAATCCGTTGTTCGCCAATGGGCCACTGGGTTTCGGGTGGAGTGGGACGGCCATCGCTGGTGAATTCCACCACGTCCCCGCGAACGGTGAAGCGCGTTTCCGCCGCCAACCCCATGGCTTCCAGCACCTCCCAGCCGCTGAGTCCATATCCGGCGATGCTGTGCCGGTAAAAGTGCCATGATTCCGTGGTCTGCGGATCGGGAAGCAGCTTGATTTTGAGGGACTTCTCCAGCAGCGGTACGGCGTAGTTCCAATCGCGGTCAAACCAGCAAAAATACGGGAGAAACGGGGCGGCCTTGAGCTGGTCGGCCAAGGCGGGTGCTTCGGTGGCACCCTTTGGCAAAATCATGTCGTTGCGCGAATGCACCAGCAGAAACGGGGGCCGGAAGGTAACGCGAATATTGGTCTGGTTGGTCAACGCGGTGACGGCATCCAGCAGGGTGGCAGCAGGTGGATCCAACCGGGCCCGGGCACGATGGAAAAAGAAAAATTCGTCTGTGGCCATCGGCATGAAAACGAGCGCCTTGATCACGGCGTTGGATTGGAACGACTTCAACATCATGGGCACGGCGTTGGTTTCATGCAGGACGGTTGCGGGGGTGGGCAGTGGCATGTTGGCCAGCGCCTTTTGCCAGTCGCTTTGGGCGTGAACTGCTCCGGGGAACAAACTGCAAAGGAGCCCCAGAACAACGGCGTGCATTGAGTTCGTCCAAGCCCGGAAATTCAGGATGCTCACGTTGACGTCCTTCATGTGGGTCACACCGCCAGTTGCACCACGCGCTCCTGGATTTGTCCCGTCCATCGTTGGATGTAGCTGTACACGCGGTACATTTGTTCAAGCCGCTCCAGCGGGAGTGCCTTGAGGCGTTCCGGCCCGGTCGGCGGAGCGGATTCCCAAACAACATTTAAGGCGCGCAATTCCTGATTCAGCTCCTCGCGCTTTGCGTTGATCTTCTGTTGCAGTCCGGTCAACGTATCCGTCCATGCCATGCCGCGCTCAAACATCTGCACCTTGAGCATGGGCGAAGTCACCTTGCCGCGCTCCGCGATAAAGGTGTCCACATCCCGGCAAAGCTGTCCCACTTCCATGAATAGCTCCATGGTGCCCGGCGGGATGCGCTGGATATCGGCGGGTTTGGCTCCCAGTTCCAATTCCAATAAATGCAGCAGGCGATCCCGCGGTTCTTTCAAGCAGTTGAGCGCTGCGTTAAGCTCGGCGTACCGTTGGTTAGCCTGGAGCTTTTCCACCTCGGATGCACCGTGGGTGCGATCCGGGTGCAGACTGGTGAACAACTCCATGAACCGACTTTTCAGCGCGTCGCCATCCACAAACGGACGCGGTGCCTCGCCCAATAAGGTGAAATAGTTTGTCATCGTGAATTTCGCGGCTCAGCCGGTCGGAAAAATATCATTCCTAATGGTTTTCAGACGGTGTGTTTTACGCGTAGGCCAGTTAGGCGCTAAAGCTCTCGCCGCAGGAACAACTGGTGGCGGCGTTGGGGTTTTTGACTTTGAATCCGCCGCCTTGAAGCGCGTCCACAAAATCCAATTCACTGCCGGTGACATACAGTGCGCTCTTAGGATCCACCACCACCTTGATGCCGCCGGATTCCACCAGGATGTCCCGATTGGCCGGACTATCCTGCAAATCCATCTTGTACTGAAGCCCGGAACAGCCGCCACCGACGACGGCCACGCGCAGCACACCATTGGCGCGCCCTTGCTTGGTTAAGAGCGATAGCACTTTTTGCGCCGCGCTGGGCGTAACTTTAATCAGCCGTTCATCGCCCGTCCGGTAATTGACCGCTGCCGGGGCGGAACTGGCGCCTGCTGATGATGAAATCATAACCCGGCTAAGTTAGCGGTGGTGGCGCGCCACGTCAACTGGCTGCCGTTTAAATCCAGCAATTCATCATTTGAGGTGCACGGGTTAAAATCGGAGTCAACCTTCATTGCCGAACCACCTGCTGGCATTGTTCGATAAGGGCGGAAAGATTAAATGGCTTCCGCAGGATGGGCACGCCCAAGTCATCAATTTTTGAAGCCGTGTTCGGACTGCCGACATCTCCAGTGATAAAGAAAAAATGAGGGCAAAGACCCGGCTGATGGTGGCGGATCCATTCAAACAGTTGCACTCCGTCCATCACCGGCATGCGCACGTCGCTGATCACAATGTCGAAGGGGTTCTTTTTCAGCCGTTCCACCGCCTGTTGGCCATTAAAGGCCCATTCGACTTCGTACCCGTTCTTGCTCCGCAGAACTTCCTGCACAAAGCCGGTGATATACTCTTCGTCATCCACCACCAGCGCGCGAATTTGACGGGGTGGCGGCAGCGTCGAAGTGGTGGTGAGTGGACGCACCGATTCCACAGATATGGCGTCCGTCACCAGCAGGCTGACACGGAAGATCGTGCCTTTGCCGGGGGCGCTCTGGACGGTAATCTCACCGCCATACTGTTTGATGATACTGAAGCAGACACTCAAGCCCAACCCGGTGCCATGCTGCGGGCCTTTAGTGGTAAAAAAAGGGTCAAAAATACGATTCAGATGTTCAGGTTTTATGCCATGGCCATTATCCGTCACACTCAGCACTGCCTGCCTGCCCACCAACTCGACGCGGATGCCCAACGAACGTTGGTTAACCTGCTCCATGGCATCCAGCGCGTTGATCACCAAATTAACGACGACCTGCTTGATTTGGGAAGGATCGGCCATGACCCAGGGCGGCGACGTCGGATGATCCAGTTCGGGTTCTAGCCCGAGTTCCCGGAAGCGGAATTTAAGAAGCATCAGGGCATCTTGCACCACGGCGGTGAGGTTACAAAGCGAAGCATCCCGGTCGGCGGGTTTGGACAACTGCAAAAGTTGGCGGATGATTTTGCCTGATTCCAAGGCGTTATCGCGCACGGTCTGAAAATACTCGCGCAGTTTCTGCGGGTTGGAGGAGCGCTCCAATTCCATCAGGGCCAATTCCGTGTAGCCCACGATGGGCGAGAGCCGGTTGTTGATTTCGTGGGCGATGCCACCCACCAATGATTCCAGCAGGGCGGATTTTTCGCGCTGGATCATTTGGCGTTCCAAAACGCGTTGTTCGGTAATATCGTCCAGGAAAACGCAGATTTGACCAGTCTCATCAATGCTGCTGGTGAACATTTTAAAGAGCCGGTGTCCGCGGCCCGACAACGGAACGGTGAATTCCCCATGGTGGGTCTTGCCGGTACCGGTGGCTTCCGCCTGCTGGCGCAGGAGGTTATGAAAGGCATCGGCGTCCTTGGGGAGAATGGCTTGGGCCAGGTTTGGCAATAGGCCGGCAGCGGTGTGCAGAGAGTCTCCGAACAACCGCCGCAGGCGTTGATTACAGTGTTCCACTTCACCATGGGCATTGAGCAACGCGACGCCCAGAGCGCTGTGTTCAAATAAAATTTCGTAACGTCCCTGCGATTGGCGTAATTCCGTGACGCTGCGGAACAAATCCCGATTCTTTTCCGCAAGGGTCTGCTGTTGTTCGCCCGAGAGCCGGATTTTTTCCGTCAACAACTTCGATTGCAGGTACACGAGTACTTGCATGGGAATGATGCCCAAAAACAGATCTGTTTCATCCACCAGCACAATATCATCATAAAACTCCTCGCCCGTGCGGGAAAGCGCCTGATCCAGGATACCCAGAAAATTCGAGCCGCGCTTGACTTTCAGAACTTGCGGCATCATGTGATGCAGGATGGGCCGGTGATTATAAAGGGAAAAACCGTATCGGGAACCGAGCAGGAAACCCAACTGGCCGCGGGAAATCATCCCCAGTAGACGCCGCCCGTCCAGCACCGCCACATACTCGTGTTTGTGCCCTTCAAAAAGCCGGTAAACCTCACCCACTTTCTGATGCCCTTGTACCGATTCGCAGTGCTCGACCAAGGTCAGCAAATCACACTGTTCAATCGTCGGTTCGGACGCACTTACCTTTTTGCCTGCCACGCACACGGTTTCAAGTACGCCATCCGTTTTGCTTGCTTTGCACATGCTCGCATGTTACTGGTCAGACCAGCGGTGCAACAAGTGACGTCTTGGTGAACTCGGTACGGCAAATGTCCGGTACCCGCAGAGACTGGTTAGGACGGACGGATCGTAGGTGATAGCCTAAACGGAAGGTTCGGGAGAACTGTCACTAGTGCCGTGCGCCTTTAATAACGCACCAAGGAGTTTTGTCTCCTTGGTTAGGCTAACGATTGAGACTTAATTATTTACGGCCTAAACGGCAGAGGCAGTGGCTCCCGTTGTGCCCACTGCCAACGGCATGGGTGATTTCGACGCCGAAGCACCTTTGGTGTTGGATTTTTTAGTCGGTTTGACGGCTTTTTGACCGGCTTTTTCTGCCTTTTTAAAAGCTGCCTTCAAAGCTTTAACCTCCACTTTAGCCATTTTCTGGGCCTGTTTGGCGGCTTTTTTGGCCTGCTTGTAGTTTTTCTTGGCTTGCTTCAGACCAGCTTTGGCGGCGACGGCCTTTTTGTGGGCTAATTCAGCCAGCTTCACAGTCGTTGCAACTTTTGCCGCCAACTGGCGCGTTTCTGGGCTCAGGTTGGCGCTGACAGACTTTGTTTTTTGCTTCATACGATTGCCACATGTAACGGATTTGCGTCAATGATGCAACAAATAGAATGTTACATTTTCAGGCTCCGTGCTCAAGCCGGAATTACCGGCATAATTTACGCAAAAACTTGTGAATAACTTTGTGAATAACATTTAACCTGATCGCCATTTGTTTGTCACATTGCCATGAGAGTTTGCAATCGAGGTAACAAATGAAAAGAGTACTTATCTTAACCGCTGGTTTTGGCGACGGTCACAACTCTGCCGCGCGTTGCGTGGCCGAGGCATTGGAGCGGGTGTCGGATGATGTACAGGTCGAGGTGGTGGACCCGCTGCAAGAAAGTTACGGCACGTTAAACAACTTGGCGCGAAAAACCTATGAAGGCATGGTACGGTTCGCGCCCAGCCTGTGGGGGGGAATTTTTTCCCTGGTCAACAAATCGTCTGCTGGGGAGCGAAATTTATTCGGACTGGGCCGGTTGAAAGTTCAGCTTGGTTCGCTGCTGGTGGAAACCCAGCCGGATTGTGTGGTCTGCACCTTCCCGCTTTATCCGCATATCATTTCCGAAATTTACAAGGACCACCGGGAACGCCCGTTTTCCCTGATCACGATTGTCACTGATTCCATTAGCGTCAATGCCATGTGGTATCGTGCCCCAAGCGATATTTGGTGCGTCCCCAACCCCGATACCGCACGGGTGATGGAGGATGCCGGAGTGCCGGCTGATAAAATCAAGGCGCTTGGATTTCCCGTGCCGGTGCAAATGGCATCACCAACCATTGTGCCGGTGACTGCGCCGGGGCGTGGTGAAGCGCGGCGGATTTTATACCTCATCAACACTGGCAAGAAAAAATCCGGCAAAAACATCCGGCGCCTGTTAAAGCTGGAGGACGTGCATTTGACGGTGTCCACCGGGCGTTGTGCCGATCTCAAAGCCCGTTTGATTGAGCAAACCCAAAAATATGCGGATCGGGTGCGGGTCTTTGGTTGGACCAATCAGGTGCCGGAGCTGATGTACACCAGCCATCTAATCATCACCAAGGCGGGCGGGGCCACCATCCAGGAGGCCATTGCCGCCAAAACGCCCATTATCGTCAACCAGGTGATTCCGGGGCAGGAAGCGGGCAATGCTGAATTGATCACCCGCTTCCGCATTGGCGCGGTGGCGGAAAAAGGCCGGGAGGTGGCCGAGTTGGTGGAGGAGGCATTTGCGCATCGTGGACGCCTTTGGCAGGAGTGGAAGGACAACATCACCCGCATCAGCCGGCCAGATGCCTCTTTGCGAATTGCCGAGATGATTCTGGGCGAATGCGAACGGGTGAACACCACGCATCGGCCCAACCGCCTGTTTGAAGCCGGCGCGGGCCGCGCCATGCTGGCTGCTGCTCCCGCCCCCGCGCCCAATCCGCACATGTTGCTCTGTGATTTTCATATCCACAGCAACTATTCGGACGGGCGGCTTACCGTGCCCGAATTGATTGATTTTTACGGCCGCCGCCAGTTCGATTGCATCTGCATCACGGATCATATTGCCGACACGCGCCGGTGGATCGGGAAAATTGAAAAGTTAAGCAGCCTCACGTTGAATCCCAGTCAGGTTCAGGAATATTTTGAGGTCCTCGAACGGGAACGCCGCCGGGCTTGGAAAAAGTACAAGATGCTGGTCATGACCGGCTTTGAATTCAACAAGGATGGCTACACCCGCAAAACCTCCGCCCACCTGCTGGGGATTGACCTCAAAGGACCCATCAACCCCTCGCTCGACATGGAAGAAACCATCCACCAGATTCATGCGCAGGGCGGGCTGGCGGTGGCGTCGCATCCGCACATCATGAAAACCGAGTGGGGTAAAAACACCTTGTACTTATGGGAAAATCAAGAACGGTATGCCCCCTTGATTGACGCTTGGGAAATTGCCAATCGGAACGACATCTTTAATCCGGTGGGGTTGAAGCGGCTGCCTTTCATCGCCAACAGCGATCTGCACAAGCCCAAGCATATTTATTCGTGGAAAACCCTCTTGATGTGCGAGAAAGACCCCGAGGCCATCAAGGCATGCGTCCGTCAGAACGAGCACGTGGCCATCACGCTTTACCGGGATTTGAATCAAATGGCCGAATTTGTTGGGCGCGAGGAGCAGGGGAGTACTCTTAAAGAAGCCAAGGTGCCGCAATGGATGTCCCTGCCGCCGATGCCCGAGGTGCATCCCGCTTTGCTGCTCGATGCAGAATCGGACAAACACAAGCTCAGCGCCTGCGTTTAGCCGTCCCATATTTGGGAAATGAACCACCGAGGCACGAGGGACACAGAGAAAAACAGTGCCACTTGAGTCTGTCTGCAAATCTCTGTGTTCCTCGTGCCTCTGTGGTACATTTTGCCCGGATATTTGACGCCGGTTCATGTCATCAAGATGATGACCCTACGCGGAACACGGTCCGCCTATCGGTCAGGCGGCCCGCCGGGGCCAAATCCTGCGGGTGGTCCGCCGGGGCGGGGATTCTCGCGTTGCGCGACTGGGACCTTGGGCGGATGCCGCAGTTCTTCAACCGACGTCCAAGCCAAACTCGCCAGGCAGGATAACGCGACCAGCACCGCCGCCACCGCGAGGATGATCCGGAGCCGGACTTGCTCGCGTGGCAGCCAGAAATCAAGAAGGACGAGCAGGATCCCCACCCCCGCGAGCACCAGCAAGTTGAGGGTGGAGACGGCGGCTTTCACGGGCTGGCCCTTGGGCAAGGGAGTGTTGTTCTTCCACAGCGAGCCGTAGGCGTTCTCAAAGACCTTGGTGAAGCCTTGGGTGCGCATGGAATTGCCTCCACCCTGGGAATCCGGCCTGCCCCCGACGCCACCCGTGGCAAGGAGGGCGAGGAATTGACAGTTTTCCGCGCGGGTACGGCTGTCGGCGGAGCGCACATCCCGCAGAATGCCACCCGTGGTCCAACGGCCGGTGGCACCCGTCACCAGCGAACTCGCCGGACCATCCGAGACGGAGATCACTTCGCCCACCGCCACCAGCCGCGTGACGGCATCGAAATATTCCTGCGCACCTTCCAACCGGATCATGTTCACGCTACCGGGTGCGCCTCCAAAACCAGCACGTCCGCCCTGGCGGGCCAGGTCCCGATTGCCTTGGAATCCGGTTCGATCCGGGAACCTTGCATTCCTGCCCATGCCGCCCGGGCCCCGGGGAATCCCGGCTTGGTCTGGCTGACTTGGGAATTGGCCGGGCCCCATCGGATTCCCCTGCGCAGGATCTGCTCCTGGGAAGCCACCAGTCCGGCCCGGCATACCACCAGCACCTCGGAAAACCCCAGCCGGGTCCGGCTGGCCGGGCAGTTGGCCGGGGCCTGCTGCCGGCATCCCCTGCCCTGGCGCGCCAGGCAAACCACCCGCCCGGCCCGGCATTCCGCCCGGTGCGCCGCCGCCAAAGGGCATCGGACGACTCTCTGGATCAAAAAGCTGCACCAACTGCGAGAGGCCGACGGTGAAGCGCACCGGTTTCACGGCTTCAGGCCCCGGCCCCCGCTGCGGATCCTGGGCGCGCGGTTCAGTGCGAGCGGGTGCGGCGGGGCCACCCGGTCCGCCGAGGCCGCCGAACTTCTTGGGCATGGGAATCTCCACCGCCACCCACGTGACCATGACCAGAAAGGCCAGGCTCACCGAAACAATCTTGATGGCCGATTGCCATTGCGGCCGCTTCAGTTCGATCCAGTCCAGCATCATGCCCGCCCCGTAGGCGCCCAGGCAGGCCAGCGGCCAATGCAGGTTGAACTGGAACAGCCGCCCGCCGAAACCCATCGGCACCACCACCACAAATCCCAGGACCGGACCGAGCAGCCCCAAGGCCTCGCGGCGGCGCACGAGAATCCAAACGAGCCCCAGGACCGCCGCGCCGGTCAACGCCACCCCCAGGTTCAGCCCGGAGCCCGCCCCGATTCCCATCAGCGAGATATCCCCGCCGGTGCGCTGTTCCGGGAGATACGCCCGGTTGGCCCAGATGTGCGCGAGCCACGGCGCATACAGCAGCACCGGCACACTCGCCGCCAACAACCCCGCCACCCATCGTTTGCGCCGCAGCAGCGTGTTAATGACCAACGCCGGCGGCAGAAACAGCCCCATCGGATGCGCGGCGGAGGCCAGCAAATTCAACACCCCGCAGGCCAGAAACTGCTCCGATTCCAGCGCCAGCAACGCCAGCGGCGCCAGCGTCATGCTGAACGCATTCGCGGTGAACGTCGTCTGGTTCCAGAAAACGGCGGTAGACCCGCTCAACAGAATCACCGCAATGAGGCCGACCCGCGCCCCGAACAACTTGCGCAGCCAAAGCCACGTCGCCGCCAGGCAGGCCGGGTAAAGCACCCAGCTCAGGAACGTGACATACTTGACGGGCGACACCCCCAGCAGACTGGCGTAATAACCGACCACATGAATCGTTGGCGGGTAAATGTGGACCCGTCCGCCGGGTGCCATCTCCCAAAACGCCCACCCCGGCAGCCCGCCCGCCTGCTCCATGCCCTGAATCACGGCCATGTGATAATACGTATCCACGAACAGCGGATACCACCCCCAGTGCAGGGCGCTGACCACCGCCAGGCAAACCAGCAGCGCCAACCCATAACCCGTGTAGGGCACTCGGGGGACCGGCACCGGCGCCGCCCCGACCGCTGCCGGCGGCTGGGGAGAGGACTGCCCGGCAGCGTCAACATTGGCCGAAACCTGCGCTGGCTCGCCTGTGCCCGCTTCCGGCTGCCCGACACTGGCAGCTTCGCCGGATGGAACTGAATCATTCATATTCATAACATTGTTACACCTGCTCCAAACCCATTCCCGCCCCCCGCACCCACCCTGCACCCATATATAAGTAACCCCGCAATTGTTAAGCTTGTGTGAGGATACCCCATGAAAATTGTTAAGGAATAGTAAAATTCACCCTTCGTGGCACCAACTTCCAAGGGACGGCTTGTCATTCAGCCGAGGAATAATTGCGGCATAACGTCTGAGGTGATCGGGGCAAAAGCATTGACAAGCTGGGTTAGTCGCTTACATTGGCACAATGCAAACGTTGACTGAACTTGAGCACCAGGCGATGGAGCTTCCTGAGAATGAGCGGGCGGTCTTAGCGGCCCACCTATTGAACTCATTGCCCGCATGTCTTTCGGAGGAAGACGAAGGGGTGGCTGAAGCGCTTCGCCGTGAACGCGAGTTGAACCAGAATCCAGCCGCAGCCTTGTCACTTGCTGAACTCAAGAGTGTACTTAAGCCTTCGCGATGAAGCTGGTTTTTCATCGTCTCATCCTGAAAGACCTTCAAAGTGTGCTCGCCTATTACACGGCGCAGTCGGGGCCGGAATTGGCTGAATGTTTTTCTCGGGAGTTTCATGAGGTTGTCGCCAAGGTGGTTGAACAGCCACGTCATTTTCATTTCGTTTCGCACGGATTGCGGCGTGCCAACTTCCCGCGGTTCCCATTTCACTTACTTTATCGTGAAACCGAAGGAAGTATCAAAATTCTTGTTTTGAGGCATCACCGGAGAAAACCCGGTTTTGGCATGGAACGGCAATAATGCCGGCAGGCGATGCCATATTTGATCTGGAGTAGGTTTTTCTGGCATCCCGCCTGGGCCGTCAAACTGAACGACAAGGATTACCCCCCAAACACCCCGTTTTTGACCCAAAACCCTCCGTTGGGGGTCCAAAACCCCCATTTTTGGCAAAAATACCCTTGCTCCACCCCATGAGACACGTGTTCCAACCCGTGGAACACCTGTTCCATGGGCCGAGACACGTATCCCACGCCATGGGAGCGTGTCTCATCCGGCGGAACACATGTCTCAACCTGAGACACGTGTCTCATGCGCCGGAACACATGTTCCACGCCCCGGAACCTTGTCCCGTCCCACGGAACACGTGTTCCGCCGCTCGGAGCAAAGTGCCCAACCCCCAGTTTTCGGGTCTCCCGTGACCGGCTTTTAGGGTTTTCCGCCAGTCACGGGTGCCCGATGCGGCTCACGATCCGGCACCGGGCAGTTCAACGCCGTCTTGTCCCACTTGGCGCTTGACGGGGGAGCCTTGGGAAATTACTGAATAAGACCCATGAAAGAAACCGAACCTGCCGCGCCCGCGAACGCTTCCCGCGTCTCCCGCCTGGCCCGCGCCAGCCTGATACTGGGGGCTGGCAGCATCCTATTACTTGGAGCCCATATATGCTGCATCGTCTTGGCCTGCGCGGGTCATGGCTGGGGGTGCTGCTGGATCTGTCCTTTGTGGTCGGTCTGGCAGCGGTCGTGCTGGCGGAGGTTGCGGCCTACCGGATTCGCCGGGCCCCCGAACCAATGGAAGGCCGGGCCCATGCGCGGGTTGGCTACTGGGTAGGGTTGCTAACCGTATGCCTGGTATTCCTCGCGTATCACCCCCAACTGTTCCTGGCTCAATCCCACGATCACAGAAAATGCGAATGCATTAATAACCTGCGCCAGCTCGACGGGGCCAAGGAACAATGGGCGCTCGATAATCACAAGACCGCCAAGGATACGCCCGCCATGACCGATCTCGTCGGCACGGATAAATACATTAAAGGGTCGCTCAGTTGTCTGCTGGGCGGGACCTACACGCTGCATACTATGACCAACAAACCCACCTGCACCGTCAGCGGTCACACGTTGTAGGGAGAGCTGCTGTCAGGCAATTGCCAATTAACAATTTTCAATTGGCAATGCCCGGGTCAGCCGTTGAGGCCTTGCGGCCCCGATCTCATTTCCCTGCCCCGGCCTTCAGGTGGCTCAGCAGGAAACTGTAGGTATCCTTGTTCTTCACGTCGGGCGCGCCGGGGTACACCAGCTCACAGGCCACCTTGAACTTGTCGCATTGCTCCTTGAGCTTCACGCCGAAGTTGGCCGAATGCGTCGGGTCCTTCTCCTCCTTGCCCAGGTTGGGCGCGCTGCCGAAATACAGCCCCACCGGCGGATCATCCGCCGTGACCAGCTCGTACGGCGAATACTCCTTGATCCACGGGAGAATCTTCGCGCGCGCCTCGACGAACGCGTCGAAATTCCCCGTGATGCCAAACGCATGGGCGCCGTAGCGGCTGTTCGGGGTCCACTCGCGCATCTGCTGGGGGTCCAGCGACGTTTGCGGACCCGATACGGCCGCACAGGTCAGGCGCGTGGATTCGCGGGCGATGGGATCGCTGCTCTGGGGATCGGCCAGGTCATCATGGAAGGCCAGCCACAGGCTGGTGCAGGCCCCGGCGGAACCGCCGCTCGCGCCGATGCGCGTCTTGTCAATATTCCACTCCTTGGATTTGCTGCGGACAAATTGCAGGCCGCGGGCGCAATCCAGCATCGGGCCTTTCACCGGCGGCACCACCCCATCCGCCGTGGCCTCCTTGATGAAGCGGTATTCCACGGACACCACCGAAATGCCATCGGCCAGCGCGCGCTTGACCGTGGGAGAGCCCACGCTGGAACGGTCGCCGGCTCCCCAGCCGCCGCCGTGAATGAAAAACAGGAGCGGCGTGGGTTTATCGGAAGCCGCCTTCCAGAAATGCATCACTTGCTTGGGATGCTTGCCATAAGGCACATCCGCCTCGGTGGGCGGCACATCGGCCATGAACTTCTTGAGGTTCGCCGCCGCCTTGGCGGCCTTTTCCGCAGCGGTTTCAGTCTTGGTGGAGGCGTCCGCCGCCAGCAGTGGGTGTGCCGCCAGCAAAAGGGCGGCCAGGGCTACAATCAAAGGCTTCATGTTCATTTCCTGTTTGCGTTTATGGTTCAGTTTGTGCCCAGCGTTCTAGCAACAATCCCGCCGCGCGACAAGACATTCCATTGGCCAAAATGCCGGGAACACGGCGCGTCCTCAACGGCATTCCGGTTTTGCGGTTTGCGGGGAAGCACCGCAGATGCAAAAACGCTCGACGTTGGCACCTTGGCATAGTATAATTCGGGCATGTTCCTGAAAGTCATTGCTTGTGAAATTGCGGTGCGTGAAATCTGCTTCGTGGCGGCGCAAGCCGAACACGTGGTGGACTTGGAGTTTTTGCCCCAGGGACATCACGATAACCCGACTGCTGGACGTGACTTCATCCAGGAACGAGTGAACGCCGTGCCGGAAGGGAAATATGACGCGATTCTGCTTGGCTACGGCCTGTGCGGTAACATCATTGCTGGGCTCAAGGCAACGCATACGCCGCTGGTGATTCCGCGCGCCCATGATTGCATCACGTTCTTCCTGGGGTCGCATGAGCGCTATCAGCACCAGCAAGACACGCAGCCCGGCGCGTATTTTTACACGGCGGGTTGGTTGGAATGCATCCGGCGGCGCGGCGATAAAACCCCGGTGGAAAATGCGATGTTTCTGCCGACCCGGACCGGCTTGAGCCAATCCGCCGAATCTGCGTTTGAGGAGTGGGTGAAGCGCTACGGGGAGGACCAGGCCAAGTACCTGATGGAAGTGATGGGCCAATGGACGGCGAGTTACAGCCATGGCGTGCTCATTGAGTTTGAGTTTACCAAGCTGCTGCCGTTGCGCGAGCAGGTGCAGGCGATCTGCGCGAAGCGCGGTTGGCAATTCGCGAATATTGAGGGCGACCTGGGCCTCCTCCAGCAATGGCTGAACGGCGAATGGGATCCCAAGCGGTTCCTGGTGGTCCATACCGGCGGCGAGGTCATCCCGTGCCATGATGAGACGGTAATCACCGTCAAGCCGGGGGCATGATGGGCGGTTAAAGGGTTCGCGCTTCGCCGATTTACTTCAGATCGGGGAATATCCGCGCTGTAAATGGGATCATTACCCAGCGTTGTCCCACGAGGAAGAAATCACCCAATACGATGGGTTCGGTGCCCCGCCGTTTGACGAGCAGACAGTGGACGGGAATTTCCGGGGCGATATACTGCTGGTCCTTGGCGGCCAGCACGGTGCTGCTGGCGGGCAGGGGTTCAAGCCGGATGTATTCGCCGGGCCGGGCACCCTGACGCAGAAGGTTCAGGAAATTCTGGCGGTCCTCATCGCTCTTGTTGGCCATCCCCATGGCAAACAGTTCATTGCGCCGGATTTTTTCTGAGAATTCATACGCGGCCCCGGCGCCGCGGAGAAAAATCTTTTCGATTTCCGGGCGGGTGGGCCAGGCGTTGGTCTGCATCTGGCGCACTTCCTGGAAGGTGCCGCCCGCCAACACCTGATGCATCTGGCGATACTGGTCTACCAGGCTTTTCTCAATGACGGTCATGGGGTTTTCCGCCGGCATCCGGGCACCGCATTGGCGCAGCCGCTCCGCAAACCCATGGTTGGCCTCGAACATGGCCAGCGAGAGCGCGGTCTCGCCGTCCAAGGTCTGGGCGTTGAGGTCGGCTTTCTTTTCGATCAACAACTCCAACAACACCCGGTTGCTTCGGGTGACGGCATCGTGCAGCGGCGTGCACCCATCACGACGATCCTGCACGTTGACTGCCGCGCCAGATTGGACCAGCAGTTCCGCGATGCCGTGGGGTTCTCCCGTGCTGGTGGCCACCAGCAGGGCCGACACGCTGTTTTTGTTTAAGGCATTGATATCCGCGCCATGCTTCAATAGTAATTCCACCAATGGCTTCACCCCGGAACCGGCGGCGTTCATCAGGGGCGTGGCTTTGAGGTGGTCGCGGGCGTTGACCTCGGCTTTGCGGTCCAGCAACAGTTCGCTGACCTCCATCCACCCGCGCCAGGTGGCCAGGTGCAACGGGGTGGCATCCATCATGGCGCGCGCATTGACGTCCGCTCCCGCCTGCAGCAGCACCGCCGCCGCCGCACACGCATTCACGTCGGCCGCATGATGCAGCGGCGTCCAATTGCGCTCATCCTTTTCCTGCCAGGCATCCGGTTTCTCGGCCAGCATGGCCTTGATTTCGGCGGCGCCATTGGTTTTGGCCGCCTCGATGATGGGCAGCACCGTGATCTGCGGCAGCAGGGGCGCACGGGCATTCGGTTTGGCGACGCGTGCAGGAACGCCTGCCGCCGGCCGCGGCGGTAATTCCGCCGCGGTCAACGCGCCTTGCACCAGCGCCATGCTCAATATCCAACCAGCCCAATACCATCTCATAACGGGCGCATTTTAGTGAGTGCGGAATCAAAATAAAGCGTTTCTTGACTGAATTTATTCACTCATTAGGCGACCTCGCATAACGAGGGCATGCAAAGGATAGACGGTCGAAAAATATATTTGTCTTTTTATGCCAAATTCCGCCTAGCCTGTTTTTAGCCCGTTTAACTATTTGCTTTGTTGCCGTGCTCGACAAATCGCAGCCATTGGTGGATCATGGCCGCCACATGAAAGCCTTGTTGCTTAAGGAATATCGGCGGCTGGAACTGGTAGAGTTTCCTGAACCGGTGATTGGCCCGGAGGATTTGCTGGTGCGCGTGCGCGCCTGCGGCATCTGCGGCAGCGACGTGCACGGCTACGACGGCAGCACCGGACGGCGCATCCCGCCCCTGATCATGGGCCATGAGGCCGCCGGCGAAGTCGTCCAGACCGGCAGCGCCGTCACCCGCTTCAAAGCCGGGGACCGGATCACCTTTGATTCCACCATCTATTGCGGCCGCTGCATCTATTGCACCCGGGGCCAGGTGAACCTGTGCGAACAGCGGCGGGTGCTGGGAGTTTCCTGCGGCGATTACCGCCAGCACGGGGCGTTTGCGGAATATGTCGCGGTGCCGGAGCGCATCGCTTACCGGCTGCCGGAGGCAGTCGGCTACGAGCAGGCGGCGATGATTGAGCCGGTCTCCATCGCGTTCCACGCCGTGCATCGCACGCCCATCCGGCTGGGGGACACCGCCGTGGTGATCGGCTCGGGCATGATCGGGCTGCTGGTCATCCAGGCATTGCGGCTGGCGGGCTGTGGCAGCGTGATTGCGGTAGATTTGGATGAGAAGAAATTGGCGTTGGCCCGGCAATTGGGCGCAGCCGTCACGCTGAACGCCAAAGCGTGCGAGGTGGCGAAGGATGTACAACGCCTTACCGGCGGATTGGGCGCAGATGTGGCGGTGGAAGCCGTGGGGGCAACCGCCCCGATTCAAACCGCGATTGCCAGCTTGCGCAAAGGCGGGGCCTTGACGCTGGTGGGTAACCTCTCGCCGAAAATCGAATTCCCGTTGCAAGCGGTGGTCACCCGAGAATTGACGCTGAACGGTTCGTGCGCCTCCTGCGGCGAGTATCCCGCCTGCCTCGATATGCTGGCGCAAAACCGGGTGAAGGTGGAACCGCTCATCAGCGGGCGCGCCACACTGGAGGAAACCCCGGCCTGGTTCGAGCGGCTGTATGCCCAGGAACCAGGCCTGATGAAGGTGATTGTCAAACCATAAACCAACCCAACCCATAGCGCAGGAAATCTCATGAGCAAAGAAAAAGAACTGGCGAAAAAATCGCAGTTGTCGCCTGACCATCAAGATAAACAAAATCCAAGCACCACTGCCGGACACGCTTCCCACTCCATGACCAACAAAATCATCCAAGGATTGCAGGCGACCTATCCGGATGCGCATTGCGAGTTGAATTTCTCGAACCCGCTGGAGTTGCTGGTGGCGACGATTCTATCCGCCCAGTGCACGGACAAGCAGGTAAACCTGGTGACGGCGGAACTGTTCAAGAAGTATCGCACGGCGGCGGATTATGCGAACGCCGCGCCAGCCGAGTTTGAGAACGACATCCGGCGGCTTGGATTTTTCCGCAACAAAGCGAAAAACATCCAGGCCGCCTGCCGCACCATGGTGGAGCAACATCAGGGGGAAGTGCCGCGCACCATGGAGGCATTAACCGCCCTGAACGGGGTAGGGCGCAAAACCGCCAACGTGGTTCTGGGCAACGCCTTTGGCATGAATGAAGGCGTGGTGGTGGACACCCACGTCACGCGGCTCTCAGCCCGCCTGGGATTGAGCGCAGAGACGACCCCGGAAAAGATTGAATTGGATCTGATGAAGTTGGTGCCGCGCGCCCAATGGACGTTATTCAGTCATTGGCTCATCTGGCACGGACGACGCCGATGCGGCGCGCGCAAGCCGGATTGTGCCGAATGCGAAATCAGCGCGTTCTGTCCCTCCAAGGGGAACTGCGAAGTGTGATCGCGCATGAACTTGTCTGCCTCAGAACACTGGTATCTGCTGCAATCCGGTTGCTGTGGGTACTCCTTTAATATGGCCTTGGATGAGGCCCTGATGGAACTGGCTCCGATCATCGGCGCACCGGTGCTGCGGTTCTACGCCTGGCGGGAAAGCGCGGCCTCGTTCGGATATTTTCAAAAGATTTCGGAAATCGAGCGGACCACCCGTTTGCGCCCATTGGTGCGCCGGCCCACCGGTGGTGGTTTGGTGCCGCATGAGGCGGACTGGACTTACAGTGTCGCGGTTCCGGCGGGGCACCCTTGGTATGAATTACGGGCGGAACAAAGTTACGAGCGGGTGCATCGTTGGGTTCAGGGAGCCTTCACGAAACTTCAGGTGGCAACGCAATTAGCGCCGGGTAGCCTGAAGGATGCCCCCGGCCAATGTTTTATCGGCTATGAAAAGTATGACGTCCTGCAAGGCGGCCGCAAAATTGCCGGAGCGGCGCAACGCCGGACGAAAACCGGGCTGCTGATCCAAGGCTCCGTGCAGCCGCAGCCGCGCGGGATCACACGAGCCGCCTGGGAAAACGCCATGTGCAATCATGCCTCCAGCGTGTGGCAGGTGATCTGGAAAGTCATGGAAGCGGCGGGCCCATGGCAGGTGCGCGCGAAGGAACTGGAGGACAGCCGCTATTCGCAGGAAGCGTACAACCGGCGGCGGTGAATCCGGCGCAAGTTATCGCCACCGGATCACGATTCCCTGAATGGTCGTCTGCCGTCCCTCGCGCCTGGTCACGCTACCCGTTGGCACCACAACGATGACGGCGGCGGTGTCCGCTGGCAGGGTCAAGGTGGTTTTACCAAGCGCTTTGCGCTGCACAAACTCATCGGTGACCGTGTCATACAGGTCCACCGGCCTGGCACCGAAATCCACCGTGAAGGCTTTCGCCACCGGATGCGGGTTATAGTACAGGAAGGTTGGGTACGCATTTTGATGGTAGAAATCCGTGCGCAGCAAGTCCACCTGAAGAATCTTTTCATCGCTCGTCGGGGCTATCAGCCCGCCCAGGTACCCCACATGGGATGAACCGTAGAGACAGAAATTCAGCGTATCGCTGCGGTGCCCTCGGGCGTCGCCGGTGGCAAACGGGCGCAACGTGGCAGCTTGCGTGCGGATGCGCAGGTCATCCACCTGGAGCTGGGCCGGTCTCATGCGATGAACGGCAGGCTGATCCAGCAAGGCTTTAACCAACACCCGGTCATGGACATTGGTCATAAGCTTGCCGTGGTGCCGAAATTCGTTGGTGGCGGTAACGGTAAACGCCAACGCCCATGGGCCTTCGGGCCGGCTGGCGTATTGGATCATCACCCCACCATTCCCCAAGGCACCCGGAGTACATCGGGCTTCCAGCGTGAGCACCTGTTCCGTTCCCGCCGGGATGGGCACCTCCCAGATATGTTCCAGCCGCTCCCAGCTATTCACGGTTGCCGTGGCCAACACCTGGCATTTGCGATCCCGGTTCGTAGTGTCGCGATAAGAACCCTCCGCAACCCGGCCGGCAATCGTTTTATAATCACCGGTGGCAACGCTGAATTTGCGCGCCTCCTTGCGCAGTCCCTCGTAGCCCAGGCAGTAAGTCGGATCGTACTTTTCCGCCCAATCGCGGTGATCCTGTTGCGCGGCGGGCAATCCGTTGGCGTAAAAGAGGCGCGAGGCATTGGCCAGGTTCAACATCCATTTGCCCATGGCGCGGGCATAACGGGAATCATACCGCGCCAGCGGAGCCAGCGCGCCAGCCCATTGATAGGTATTCATGGCAAACGCATAGCCGCCAGTATCCCTGGAGCTGCCCACCAGGCCATGGCAGTCCAGATCGCCAAAGCGCTCGGCAAGCACGCCCCACCAAGGGCGCGCGGCCGGTTTGTCCATGGGCTCAAAGCACCAGTTCAGCAGCCTGGGCACATCGTAGTCGCGTCCCTGTTCGGCATTCATGCGCACCGCAGTCAACGCGGCATACGGCAGCAGGACTTCATAGAGCGGATTCTTTTCGGCCGGCCGGGCCAGCAAGGCCCGCAGAGACCAATCCGCCGCCGCGAGAAAGCGCGGATCTTTGAACCGCTGCCAGGCCATGTATTCGCACCAGGCCACACCCGCCGCACCCTCCGGCTCAATCCATTTACCGTTATCCACGGGGGACATCTGCTTCAAATTAAAACTGAGATGATCGAAGTCCGGCAGGCGGGTGCCGTTGGTGGACGCACCCAGCGCGATACACCCCTGATACCACTGCCCGGCGATACGGCGCAGCATCTGGTCGCGGCCCGGATCGTTGGGATACAGGTCGCACACCTGGTAAAACAGCACGTTGGGGAAAAGGTCGTACCAAAAGGAGGCCCCGCTGCCACCACTTGGATTATTACCGCATACCCCGTGTTCGGCGCTGAACCAGTTGGTGCACATCGCAACCCAATCGTGCCCGCGATAATGCTGCATATCCAATCCCACCAGACTGCCGCTGACCACCGCCGCCATGAAATTGATCGCCTCCGGGCCGCCGGTGCCGCCCACGTAACTTGGCAGAGTGATTAATGTTTGTCTGTCGTTACGCCAGCCCGGCAGGGGCAGATGCTCGCCACGACGTTCGAAATCCAAAATGAGGTTTAGGTAATCACAGGTAACCTTGGGCCAATCGCGTAGTTGATAGGGCTGCGGCAGGTTGGGTATCTGTTCCACGCGCGAAATTGGCACTTGCGGTTCGGATGCCAGCACCGCAGAGGCGCAGAGCAGCAAAAAGAGCAGACTGACTGAAAGGATGGTTTTAAACATTGAACCGATATATGCGCTGACTCACGTCAGCGGCTACTAGGCTTAGGCGGGCGCGGTTTGGGTGGCGGATTCAGGTTTCATACCGAAGAATCCTTTGAGCCAGTTCCAGGCCGCCTTGGCTCCTGCCAACAACCCGACTTCGCATTGTCCGATGGCGTAGGCGCGGGCCAATTCCGCCTCATGGGTCATGTAGCGCGGCGGCAGGGTGAAGAGGGAAGCGTGGCGTTTATCCGGCCCTTCAACCCGCACGATTTCGGGGAAGACCAGGGCTTTACCAACGGCCAGGCCGGTTTCCGGAACGCTCAAGGTGCGCTTGGACAGGAACAGCCAGGGACGATATTCAAAGGTGAACTTTCCCTGTTCGTCGCGGGTTAGCTTGCCATAAGTGCGAACGGGAACTTTTTCCAATTTGACGGCGGTGAACATCCAGTTATTGTTAGCCAGCGGAGTAAAGCGTTTGCGGCGGAAGGTCATCGAATCCCAGGCAAACGCGGTGCCAAAGACGGTTAAACGGAAGGACCACCCGGCAATCAGGTAGGCGATGATAATGATTACAATGGAGAGCAGTGCACTGAGGTAAGGGTTGATGAAGCTCAGGCCAGCCACCACCCCAATGAGCGCGGTGCGGCAACTCTTCAAGGCAGCATCCACCACCGTGAATGGGCTGATGACAATCAGGATCGTGATGGCATGGGAGGCCAGCCACACCACGGCAAAGACCGCCAGCGCAAACGGGAGGGAGAGCATGTTTAAAACATCCCCCATATCCAACGCGGCAAATCCAAACAGGCCGTCGTACATCGCCGACGCCGTGCCACTGGGGAAGAAATTGGCGACGAGCGGCACAAACGCACCGGCGGCCACCAGGCCACTGACCTTGTTTTCCACGACTTCGGCCACATCCAGGGGTTTCTTGATGGCGGGCATGGCGGCACCGATGGTGTCTTTGAGCGCAGTGGCGCCGACCAACAGCATCGCCGGAACCCAGAACCAGGGCTGGGCATACCAAGGCAATTTGCTTTTCTGGGCAGGTTCCTTGGCCGTCATATATTGGTAGGCCCCCACGGCACCCGTACCCAACAACGGGGAGATTGCCACCCCGGTGAGCAATGAAAGCGTTTCCGCAGCTTGCTTGCCCGGTGAAGCATCGGCTTTTTGAGCTGGCGCCGGCTTGCCAGCAGGTGTGGTCGCGGCCGCCCACAGCGGAATGACACTCATGACGCCGAGCCAAATCGCCAAACTGGTAATCAATACCTTTTTCATAAGCTACGCCGATCAGTATAAACCCATTTCGCAATGGTGACCACCGAAAATATGGACAAACACAGTCGAACGTTGCACTCTTTGGCCATGCGTCATACACAGAAAAATTCATGGTTGAAAGCCGGCTTGGCCGGATTGCTGTATCTGGGTTGGCTGGGCGTTGCCACGGCGCAACCGGCAGCCAAACCGTATGATGTGGTGGTAGTAGGCGGTACCCCAGGCGGCATTATGGCCGCAATCGCCGCGGCACGTGAGGGCTTAAGCGTTGTCCTGCTGGAACGCACCGAACATGTGGGCGGACTGCCGGCCAATGGCCTGGGGGCGACGGATATCGGCACGCGCGGCGGCACCGGCGGGCTCTTTCGGGAGTTCGTGAACCGGATGCACTCGCATTACACCAACACCTATGGCCCGAATTCACCGCAAGCGAAGGATTGCAGCGATGGCTATCACTTCGAGCCCTCGGTGGCGGAAAAACTATTCACCCAAATGCTGGCCGCGCAGCCACGCATCACCGTCCTCAAAATGCGGCAATTTGATGCGGACCCACAGAACGTCATCATGGAAGGCCAGCGACTGACGGGTGTGTTGATCCGGAATCGTGAAACTTCCCAGACCGAACAGTATTCCGGCAAGGTGTTGATTGACGCCACCTATGAAGGTGATTTGGCGGCGGCGGCGGGAGTGCCCTATCGGCTGGGGCGCGAAGCCCAAAGCGAGTTCAACGAACCGATGGCCGGGCGGGTTTACAAATCATGGGGCGGAGCGGTGGGGGAAGGCTCCACCGGCTTGGGCGACAACGCCGTTCAAGCGTTTAATTTCCGCATTTGCCTCACCCGCGAGGCAGCCAACCGGGTGCCGATTCCCAAGCCGGCCACGTATAACCGGGAGGAGTATATCTCGCTGATTGACGACATCAAACTGAACCGGACGACCGGCAAGGTCGGTGCGGAATTGGAGTCGCGCGGCGTTGGCGTGGTGGTGAACATGGTCACGTTGCCCAACGGCAAGACCGACGCCAACAATCAACACCTGGCCTTTCTATCCACGGATTTGCCCGAGGAGAACTGGCCCTGGCCCACGGCCGACTGGGCGTGGCGCGACCAGTTTGCCCGGCGCCTGCGTGATTACAACCTCGGCTTGTTATGGTTCGTACAAAATGATCCCGGCCTGCCGGAGGATTTTCGCCAGCGCTGCCGGGAATGGGGACTGGCCAGCAATGAATACCAGGATAACGGGAATTTCCCGCGCCAGGTGTATGTGCGCGAGGGACGGCGCATCGAAGGCGATCATTTGTTTACGGCGCTGGATGCGCTGCCGGTGCAGAAAGGGGGCCGTCCGCCGCTCTACACCAACAGCATCACCGCCAGCCATTACTCCCTGGACTCACACGCGGTGCGGAAACGCGAACCGGGCCGGGTGCATTGCGATGGCTTCTTCAGTTATCCCACCAAGCCGTACACGGTCCCTTACGGTGTGATTGTGCCGAAAAAAGTGGAAGGCCTCCTGATCCCGGTGCCGGTATCCGGCACGCATATTGGTTTCAGCACCTTGCGCATGGAACCGTGCTGGATGGCCTTGGGGGAAGCGGCGGGGACAGCGGCGGCCCTGAGCGTTCGGGATCAGGTATCGTTGCGTCAAGTGAACATCACCAAACTGCAGCGCGCCCTGCTGCAACATCAAGCGGTCCTGATTTATTACACGGATCTCAAGCCCGAGCATCCGCATTATGCCGCGATTCAATTCTATGGCGTGCGTGGTTTTATCCCCGGCTGGCAGGCGGAGGCGGATAAACCGGTAACCGCGGAACAGGCGCGGGAATGGGTCGCCAAAAGCGGCGTCGCGAAAGCCCCGGCGTTTCAGGCAGGCCGCACCACGCGCGGCGAGTTCCTGACGGCCCTGCTGGAAGCCAGCCGATAGCCGCGCGTTTCAAAACGCGAACGCTGAAAGACAGGATGAACAAGATGGACAGGATTGAATAGGTACGAAGCGCAAAAATCACAGTCCGAAAGAAACCCGAATTCTGCGCCCGGAAAATTTTTGCAGAAAAATAAACCGGCAGAAAAATGAAGACCAAGAAATTGGGAATTTGGCGTCAGGAGGAAATGGCGCTGGCGGTCGAACTTTCAAGTCATTGTTGGGCCCCCTTTTTGACCCCTTTTCCCTTTTCCGTGGCCTTCCTGCTGTCACCGGGCAGATCAAAACCAGCCATTAATGGGCAGATCAAAACCAGCCAC
>JBAXGN010000123.1 GCA_037139415.1 Verrucomicrobiota bacterium
AGCCGTCCAAAAAACCTGCTGAAAAACCCCCTGCAATTCACCGGAATCAGTATTATTGACCCACGAGCCGGGCGAAAGGTTTCAGAAAACTGTGATGCACATGATAAATTTGAGGACTTTTTTCCGGAGGTATGGTATTCCCTGAAGATGCTGCGGGTGTTCCTGACAAGCGCCGGGCGCTTTTCGGTCATCTGCGACCATTAAAACATGCGCACATCCACGCCATCCACGCCACCGGCGGGCGCCCAAACCGGGCGCATGAAACTGCTTGTCATTGACGATGATCGCGAACTGTGCTGGCTGATCCGGGATTACCTGGAGCCGCTCGGGTACGCGGTGACGGCGGTGCATAACGGCCCGGAAGGATTGGAGCGCGCGCTGGGCGAGGAGTTCCAGGCGATCATTCTCGATGTCATGTTGCCCGGACTGGATGGGTTCGAAGTCCTCAAACGTATTCGCGCCAAATCCGACGTGCCCGTGCTGATGCTCACTGCGCGCGGGGAAGAAGCGGACCGCATTGTGGGGTTGGAAGTCGGCGCGGATGATTACCTGCCCAAGACCTTTTCCACCCGCGAACTGCTGGCCCGATTGCGGGCGGTGACCCGCCGGAAAACGCGCGATGCCACCAAGGAATCCGAAAAAGCTGACGCGGAAATTGTGGTCGGCCAATTACGGATCAACCCCGCCACGCGCCGCGTCGCCGTGGGCGATGAACCGGTGGAACTGACCGCACTGGAATTTGATTTGCTGGCCATCCTGGCGCGCTCGCGCGGCCGGGTGAAATCACGGGAACAACTGATCGAGGCCGTGGTTGAACGCAATTACGATGTGTTTGACCGATCCGTGGATGTGCATATCCATTCGTTGCGCAAAAAGCTGGGGGATGACCCGAAGGATCCCCGGTACATCCGCACGTTGCGCGCGGTGGGCTACATGTTGATCAACCCGGAAAATGATTGGTAACCGCCGATGAAGCGTCACTTTCCACTCTACGCCAAAATTCTGCTCTGGTTCTTTCTGAATCTGTTGTTGCTGGTGTGCGCGTTCTGGCTGTTGCTGCGCGACCAATTCCATTTGGGCAGGGAGTGGATGCTGGCCGGGGGGGCGGATACCCGGGTGGAAGCGCTGTGCGACCTTATTCTCTCGGAAATCAATGAGCGTCCGCGCGATCAATGGAACGACACCCTCCAGCGTGTGGGCAATGCCTACCACCTGAAATTGTATCTATTCCGCAATGATGGCACGCAACTGGCCGGCGATTCGGTGACGCTGCCATCTGAAACCCGGGCGCGGCTGATGGATCGCCAAGGCCTGCCGCCCCGCCGCCAAGGGGCGGAGGGGGCGGGTGGGCCGGAGGGATCGGCACAAGATGCACCTGCCAATGCACAGCGAACGGACCGCGATGGCCAGCGAATCAGACCGGCGCGGAATCCAGAGGGGCAGGGTTTCCGCCCACTCCCGGAGCGTGACCCCATGGGCTTTGGCCCGCCTCCCGGCGCGGAAGGGCAGGCGCCCGGAAGGCCGCCCGGAGCACCGGAATTGGACCCGAATGCCGCCCCCCTGGCACGTTTGAAATTCATGGTTCGGACGGATAACCCGAGCCGGTATTGGCTGTTGGTGCGCTTGGTTACCCGTGATCCTCAGCGGCTCCGACCAGCCCCGGCCACCTTGATCGGAGTCACTGATTCCATCAGTGGCGGCGGATTGTTTTTTGATGTCCGTCCCTGGGTGTATGCCATGGTCGGCGCGGTGCTGTTTTCCGCGTTGTTTTGGATCCCGCTGGTGCGCAACATCACCCAATCGGTGCGCCAGATGACCGAGGCCACCCAACAAATTGCCCAAGGACATTTCGAAGTGCGGGTGGATGAACATCGCCGGGATGAATTGGGCACGCTGGGCCAGGCCATCAACCAGATGGCGTTCAGGCTGGCGGGATTCGTCACGGGCCAGAAACGGTTCCTAGGTGATATTGCCCACGAACTGTGCTCGCCGCTCGCCCGCCTGCGCATGGCCTTGGGCATTCTGGAACAACGGGCGGATGAAAAACAACAGCCTTACATCACTTCTGCCAGCGAAAAAGCCCAACTGCTGGCCGACCTCGTGAATGAGTTGCTCTCCTTTTCCCGCGCCAGCTTGGGAACCACCGAGGTGAAGCTTCAGCCGGTGTCTGTGAACGATGCCGTGGCCAAGGCGGTGCAGCGCGAAACCACGGATGGGGCAGTGTTTGAGATCGAAGTCCCGGATGCTCTCTGCGTGATGGCGGAGCCGGAATTATTGGTGCGCGCGATTGCCAACCTGCTGCGTAACGCGGTGCGTTATGCCGGTCATGCCGGTCCGATTCGGTTGAAGGCCGGTCAGTCAGACCAGGAGGTGCTGATTACGATCAGCGATCGCGGCCCGGGCGTGCCCGAGGCAGAACTGGCCCGGATTTTCGATCCGTTTTACCGTTTGGACACGTCGCGGGACCGGGGTACGGGTGGGGTTGGCTTGGGGCTGGCCATCGTCAAGACCTGCGTGGAATGGTGCCAAGGCTCAATCACCTGCCGCAACCTGGAACCCTCTGGGCTGGAGGTAACCTTGCGGTTGCCTATCAGCAAGTAGGGGCGGCCTTGGCCGCTACTGCCCGCAACATTTCTTGAATTTTCTGCCGCTGCCGCAAGGGCAGGGATCGTTGCGCCCGACTTTTTCCGGGGCAATGTATGGTTGTGGTGGCACGTACGGTTCCGGTGCCACATAGGGTTCGGTCGGGTAATCTGGAACGAATGTTTTCGGCAACGGTTCCATATCATCCAGCCAGGGATCGGGGGCAAAATCATCCTGCTCCTCACTAAAGCAGATCCACCCGAAGCATAGGTCAATGGCGTTGAAGAGAGAATTCCGCTCCTTGAAATCGGATAGTCTTTCCTCAATATCGGATTCGAGTTTTTCCTCGAAGTATTCCAAGTTCATTTCCATTTCATCTACCAACCCTGCTGCAAAAGCCTGCCGGGCCTCTTCCACTAGTTCAACCAGATTGAAATCGCAGATCAAACCCACCAGGGAATACCAGCGATAGGAATTACCGGGCCTGGGCAGTGACTGGAATAACTGGCGCAAATCTGCCACCAAGGCGTCGCGTGAACGTTCCCCCCAGAGGTGCTGGGCCGCCAAACCTTGAAAGGCGGCGGCCTGAACAAAATCATTGACCGATTCGTCCTGAATAAGCTGAAGCAGCGAGGCGGAATTCCCGCCGCAGACGGAAGCCAGGACAGCTCCGCCTTGTTCCGTGACGATGTCGCCGGTCAAATCCAGCGCCAAGTCACCGGGCAGGCGGAAGAATTTCATGAAACAATCTAGCGCGCGGGTTTCCCGAAACTCGCCCAGCAGGCAAATGGCAAACAGGTGCAGCGTCTGATCTGCTGTTTTCATGTAAGTGTGGGGATCATTGGTCACCAGTTCAATGGCGGCGATGAGCCTGGGAACAAGCTCCTCCCGGTGTGCTCTGGCGGCCAGCAAGGCATCCCGATACGGGGCAAAAGCAGACCCCATTGGCAGAAAGCGCAACCGCGCAACGATTTCATCCGCCGTCTTGGGAACGGGAGGAGGTTCCGGGGTGGGATTGGGATGCAGTTCCAAATCCTTTTTGAACAGGACGTAGTGGTGGGCCAGCCGGGCGACATAGCCCGGATCGGTGATAAAGCTGGAACGAAATAATTTGAGGAACTCCCCGGCGTATTCGGATTGCTCGTTTAACGGGTCCAGCCAGGCCCCCTTGATGTCCCGGGCCGCTTTTTTGTCACCATGCATCCATTGGGTGTAGAACTCGGTGCTATCCCAGCCATAATTAATGGTGGCCAGCGTCTTCTCTGGCTGCTCCTGCTGGATGACGCGCAGGATCACCCGGCGGCAATCGCAATCCGGGTCCTCGCAATAACTTTCCACAAAGGCGTACTGCCCCATGGGCAATCCGGGACCAGGCGTGGTGATGTAAGCACAACGGGTCTCTTGGGCGGCCAGTTCAGGAAACCGGGTATAAAATGGTGTCATGGCAATGGTCTGTTTTCATGGTCTTCAGTGGGGGGCACGCTATCCATCCCAGGCACTACGACCTTTTTGAGTCAGGCTACGGAGTGGTCATAAAGCAGTCAAGTTTCTTGCGTCGTTTTGTGGATGAAATGTAATACGACTTTTAAGTCGGTCAATAGCTCCCCAACGCCCCAGTGCTCATGGCTGGCTAAAACTCCGCCGTTGGAACAGCGCAAATTCATGATCTGCACGAGAGACCGTAAAAATGAGGGGGGCGCCGCTTTCTGCTTTTGCCTGACCGCCCCGTCGCGCGTGCTGCGCCTGACCTTGGACCGCCTTAGCGACGACTGGCAGGCGCGCTATGGCCATCCCGTGCTGGTGGTGGAAATCATCCCAAACTCTAAACACCCCTTCATGAATACGCGCTGGAGCCGAAAATGGTGGCTCGTTCTTTGGTTGCAATCGTGGCGGCGAATTCCTTATCATAGGCCTATGCCCGCCGATTGCCAGGCTAAATATGAGTGGTTGCGCAGTGGCCGCGATGCGTTCGCGGCCATGCTCGCGGATATTGCGGCGGCGCGCGATACGGTGCTCCTGGAAACGTACATCTACGCCGATCAAGGCGTTGGGGTGCGCGTGCGGGATGCCTTGGTGGCGGCGCGGCAGCGCGGGGTGCGCGTGCGCGTGCTGGTGGATGCCTGGGGATCCTCCGAATTAAAGGACGAGTTTTGGACTCCCCTGCGAACCGCTGGGGCGGAGGTGCGGTACTTCAACCCGCTTAAGCTCGCGCGGTTGGGTTTTCGCGATCACCGCAAAGTGCTGGTGTGCGATGGCCGCGTCGGCTGCGTGGGTGGGTTCAACGTCGCGCCGGAATACGATGGGGATGGCGTGCAACAAGGCTGGTGCGATCACGGGTTGCGCCTGACCGGGCCGCTCGTCGCCGAGTTGGTGAGTGAATTTGACGCCATGTTTGCGCGGGCCGAGATGCGGCATCCCCTGTTTGCCCGGTTGCGAAAGACCGGGGTGCGCAAGCGGGTGCAATATCCGGATGGGCAACTGCTGCTGAGCGGGCCGGGGCGGGGGCGCAATCCGTTTGTGGCCGCCTTGCACGCCGATTTGCGCCAGGCGGAGGAAATTCGGATCGTTACGGCCTACTTTCTCCCCTCCTGGCGGGTCCGGCACAGCTTGACGCGCGCGGCCCACCGGGGCGCCAAAGTGCAATTACTGCTGGCGGGCATTTCGGACGTGCCGATCGTGCAATTGGCCGCCCGCAGCCTTTATCATCGCCTATTGCGGGCCGGCGTGGAGATTTACGAGTACCAGCCGCAGGTGCTGCACGCCAAGCTGCTCGTCTGCAACCAGGCGGCGTACGTGGGGTCGGCCAACCTGGACCCGCGCAGCCTGCATATCAATTACGAGTTGATGCTGCGTTTGACCGTGCCCTCCGCCATCGCGGACGCCCGGCAGATGTTCCTCGATGATTTGCAGCACGCCAAGCCGGTGATCCTCGACGAGTTCCGCCACACCCGCACGCTCTGGACCAAACTGCGCGAACGCTGGGCCTACTTCCTGGTGGCGCGCCTGGACCCATTCATCACTCGCCGTTTGCTCAGCACCTTTGGCGCTTGATGCTCCCGGTTATTGGAGGGCCAGGGCCTCGTCGGCCATGGTTTTGGCGTTCTGAACCTGGAACTGGAGTTTGCGGCTCCAGTTGACGAGGGTGTTGACCAAGCGGGTAATGGTTGATTCGGCATTCGGAGGTTGGCCTCCGGATTTGCTGTAATTTTTTACCAGCCAATCTATTTGCCAGGTTCGTTCCCATTTTTTCCTTTCCCCCCTCGGCGTTTTATCTTACCTTGCGCGCAAGTGCCTGTTGTTTTGATGGTTGCGGATGAAATCGCCTGTTCCTATCAAAGTCAGGAGTGGCTTCTGTTCCCGGAAGCTGGCGTCACCCCGTGTGTTTTCCGGCCCCGCACCCTGTCATCACCCAATTTAAATGGACCAAGCCTTCCACAATAAAATCGATTCCTTCATCTGGGGCATTGCCGACGACGTGCTTCGCGACCTGTTCAAGCGCGGCAAATATCCCGACGTCATCCTGCCCATGTTTGTCCTGCGCCGCATGGATGCCGTCCTGGAACCGACCAAGCAAGCCGTCCTGGAGACCAAGCAGATGCTGGACCATGCTGGCATCACTGAGCAACGCGCCGCCCTCGCAGCGGCCGCCGGCCAGGTATTCTACAACACCTCCAAATTTACCCTGCGCGACCTCAAATCACGGGGCAGCCAGCAGCAGCTTCTGGCCGATTTCGAAGACTACCTGAACGGCTTCTCCCAGAACGTCCAGGACATCCTGAAAAACTTTAAATTCCGCAACCAGCTTTCCACCCTGTCCAAGTCCGACTCCCTCGGTACCCTCATCGGCAAATTCCTGGATCCCGAGATCAACCTCAGCCCGGATCCCGTCCTCAACGCTGACCGCAGCGTCAAACACCCCGGCATGGATAACCATTCCATGGGTACCGTGTTCGAGGAACTCGTCCGCAAATTCAACGAGGAAAACAACGAGGAAGCCGGCGAACACTGGACCCCCCGCGACGCCGTCAAGCTGATGGCCAACTTCATCTTTCTTCCCAGTGCCAATTCCATCCGGTCCGGCTCCTACCTTTTATATGACGGCACCGCCGGTACGGGTGGCATGCTCACCGTCGCCGAGGAAACCCTCCTTAAGCTGGCCACCGATCGCGGCCAGCAAATCACCGCCCACCTGTACGGCCAGAAAAACAACCCCGAGACCTATGCTATCTGCAAGGCCGACATGCTCCTCAAAGGCGAAGGCGAAAACGCCGACCACATCGTCGGCGGCGCGGAATGGTCCACGCTCTCCCGCGATGCCTTTGTCTCCATGCAATTCGACTTCATGCTGTCGAACCCGCGCTAGCTGTTGGTTACGGGTTAGGAATCACTGTTATCAGCTTCCTTTATTCCCGCACGACTGCGCCCAGGGTTTGTTTGAGGTGCGCCACGAGTTTGTCCTGGGTGGCGTTGATCTCGTTATCGGTCAGGGTGCGTTCGTTGTGCCGGTAGGTGAAGGCGTAGGCCACGCTCTTTTGTCCCGCCGGGACGTGTTTGCCGCGGAAGACGTCGAAGAGGTCCACGCTTTCCAGGTTCTGCGGTTTGGCCTGGCGGACGGCGTTGAGGACGTCCTGATGCGCGACGGTTTCCGGCACCAGCATGGCGAGGTCGCGCCGCACGGTGGGGAAGGCCGGCAGGGGCTTGAAGGCTTTGCCCGGGTTGCGGCGCGCCAGGAGTTCGTCCAGGCGGAATTCGGCGAGCAGCACGGCGTCGCGCAGGTCGTAACGTTTGGCCAGGGCGGGCAGGAGTTGGCCCAGTTCGCCGACGGGGAGTTTGCCGCCAATCATGACTTGGGCGGATTCGAGGAACAGCCCTTGATTCAATAGTATACCTTTAGCTTTATCCCTTGTTTGGGAGGGTTCCTCAAACTGCTGGATGCTCCTGTCCGGCCGCTTGGTGTAGGTGATGGCTTTGAGGCCGAATTGTTCAAGGAATTCTTCGATCATGCCCTTGAGGTCGTAGAGGTCGGCCTTGGCGGCGCGCTCCGCGCCGCTCCAGAAGGCGGGGAGGCGCTGGCCAGTGATGGCAATGGCCACGCGGCGTTCTTCGCGGGTGGCGCCATTGGCGAGCGCGAAGACGCGGCCCACTTCAAACAGCGCCACGTCGCCGTTCTTGTGGTTGAGGTTGTGGCGTAAGGCATGGAGCAATCCCGGCAGCAGGGAGGGCCGCAGGGTGTTCATGTCGCTGCTGAGCGGGTTGGCCAGTTTCACGCATTGGGCGGGGTCCACGCCCCAGCATTCTTCGAGCGCCACCAGGGTTTGCCCCTGGGCCTCGTTCAAACCCAGGCCGGTGAGCAAGCGGCGCGCTTCCGCCAGCACGTCATGGATGGCATCATAGGGATGCGAGCCGATTGCGCCGCGCGGCGGGGTGGAGGGAATCTTGTCAATGCCATAGAGCCGCGCGACTTCTTCAATCAGATCAATCTCCTGCTTGAGGTCCACGCGGAAGGTGGGGATGCGGAAGGTCAGGGGCGGCGCCGGAACGGGCGCGGGCGCGTCGAGGGATTGCGGCACGCGTTGCGCAATCTTCAGGCCGAGGCTGCTCAGTTGGCATTCGATTTCTTCGCGGGAAACGGTGACGCCCAGCAATTGGGTGACTTTCTCGGGACGCAGGGTGATGGTGCGCGGGGTGACCGGAGCAGGGTAGGCATCCACGACGCCCTCGGCGAGGCGGCCGCCGGCGGTTTCCAGAATCAATTGCACGGCGCGCTGGCTGGCCCAATCGCAAATGGAAATGTCCGCGCCGCGCTCGTAACGGTAGGAGGCGTCGGTGCGCAGCGCGAGGATCTTGGAGGTGCGGCGGATGTTGGTGGGTTTGAAATAGGCGCTTTCGAGCAAAACATCGGCGGTCTGCTCGTTGATTTCGCTGTTCTTGCCGCCCATGACGCCCGCCAGCGCGATGCCTTTCTGCTCGTCGGCAATCAGGAGGCTGTCAGCTTGCAATTGGTGCTCCTGGCCGTCCAGCGTGATGAACTTTTCCCCGGCATTGGCGCGGCGCACGACGATGGTGGGCTTGCCGTCCGCCGCCTTGGCCACGAGGTGATAATCAAAGGCGTGCAAGGGCTGGCCGGTTTCCAACATGACGTAGTTGGTGACGTCCACGACATTGTTGATGGCGCGCAGGCCGACCTTTTCCAACGCCGCCCGCAGCCACTCCGGGCTGGGGCCGATCTTCACGCCACGAATGACGCGGGCCGTGTAGCGGGGGCACAGTTCCGCGTCTTCCAGGCGGACGGCGCAGAGGGCATCCACGCGGTTGTCCGCTTCATTGGCGGGCGCGGGCAGCTTGATTTCCGGCAGTTTCAGCGGATTGCCCGTGAGCGCGCTGATTTCCCGCGCGATGCCGATCAGGCTGTTGAGGTCCGGGCGATTCGGCGTCACTTCCAGGTCATAGACGACGTCGCCAGCAGTGCGGCCGAGATGTTCCGCGAAGGATTGGCCAACGCGGGCGTCGGGCGGCAGGATGAGCAGTCCGTCAATTTGATCCGGCAGGCCCAGTTCCTGCGGCGAACACATCATGCCGTGGGATTCGACGCCGCGAATCTTGCCGACCTTGATGGTGAAGGGCGGTTCGCCGGGTTTGGTGGGCAGCGTGGCGCCGGGCAGGACCAGGGGGACTTTGTCGCCGGCCTGGAAATTCTGCGCGCCGCAGACGATCTGGCGTTCGCCCTTGCCGTCATGGACGCGGCACAGGGAAAGCTTGTCGGCGTTGGGATGTTTGTCGCGGGTGATGACTTGCGCCACCACGACGCCTTCAAACGCGCCCGCCACTTTCTGCACGCCCTCGACTTCAATGCCCAGCATGGTCAGCCGTTCGGAGAGTTCCTCGGGCGACCAGTTAAAATCCACGTATTGCTTCAGCCAATTCAGTGTTACTTTCATAAACAAACAAAAACCGGGGGGGACTGTATCGCCCCTCGCGCCCTGTTTCAAGCTTCTCCGGGAAGAACCGCTGCTGGGATGGGCACCCAATCCAATGCTTGAATCTGAGCGGGGATGGCCTATAGTTGGGCTTGGACACCATTTGGTGTTCAGACAAGTATGCTAATACATTTGCTAAAGTCGAAGATTCATCGAGCCTATGTGACCGCCGCCAGCGTGAATTACGAGGGCAGCCTGACCATTGCCGAAGACCTGATGGAAAAGGTCGGGTTATTCCCGTATGAACGCATTTTGTGCAGTAACATCGCCAATGGGGCACGCTTTGAGACGTATGTCATCAAAGGGAAACGCGGTTCCGGCGCGATTGAGTTGAACGGCGCGGCAGCGCATCGCGGCAAGGTGGGCGACCGTATCACCATCATGAGCTTTACCGAGGTTGAAGCCAGTAAGGCTGAAACCTGGAAGCCCAGGGTCATCGTGCTGGGTGAGCAAAACAAAATCGCGACCGAACGCGGCATCTGAACGTTGCAAACATCCAAGCCAACCCTATCATCATGTCCCTGACTGTTGCCGAAATCGCCCACCACCTGGATGGAGAAGTCCAAGGGGATGCCACGCTGACCCTGACCGGTTTTGCCCCGGCCAACACCGCCAAAGCCGGCGACCTCACCTTTGCGGAAAACGCCGAATATTTTACCGCCGCGGAGCAAAGCGCTGCCGCTGCCATCCTGGTTTCCGGGGATTTCAAATCGTCCGTCAAAACGTTGATTCGGGTGAAGAATGCGCGGGTGGCCTTTGCGCGGGTGCTGCCCCTGTTTTTCCCGGAATCCCGGCCCGCGCCGGGGATTCATCCCAGCGCCGTGGTGGCACCCTCGGCGCAAGTGGATCCCACTGCCTATGTCGGCCCGCACTGTGTGGTGGGCGAACGCGTCAAGCTGGGGCCGCGGGTCATTCTCATGTCCCTGGTTTCGATTGGCGACGAAAGCGAACTGGGGGAGGATACCCGGATTTTCCCGAATGTTTCCATTTATTATCGCACGCAGATTGGCCGGCGGGTTCGTATCCATTCCGGCACGGTGGTCGGCTCGGATGGGTTCGGCTATGTCTTTGATCAGGGGCGGCATCTCAAAGTGCCGCAGATTGGGAATGTCATTCTCCACGATGACGTGGAACTGGGTGCCAACGTGACGGTGGATCGCGGCGCGCTGGGCCCCACGGTCATCGGGCAGGGGGCCAAAATAGACAATCTCGTGCAGGTGGCGCATAACGTGCAGATCGGTGATCACAGCATCATTGTCGCGCAAGTGGGCATTGCCGGCAGCACCAAGCTGGGCAAATATGTCGTGCTTGGCGGGCAGGTGGGTCTGGCCGGTCATTTGCAGATTGGCAACCAGGTCACCGTTGCCGCGCAATCCGGCGTGATGAGCAACATCCCGGACGGGGAAAAATGGCTGGGCTCTCCCGCCCAACCGGACCGGCAGACCAAGCGCCAGTTAATTGCCATCACGCAGTTGCCGGATCTCATCAAGCGCGTGCGGGAATTGGAAAAGCGGTTGGATGCGGCAAAAAGTTGATCCGCTGGCAGAAAGGTGCGGCTCGTTTCCGGCGGTGGTTTCCCGGCGTGGTGGTCACGTTCCTTGAGCGACGCCGCTTTTCGACCTTTTTCACTCCCGCCAACCAAGCAAGCCCCCGTCGGATCCGAGATCACGACGGGGGATGAATTAATTTCCTGATTGTGCGCTATCTGCTGGCAGCATCAGGGGGCCGGGACCAGCAGGATGGAGCCGCTTTGGTTGGTGCCGAGGAACCAGCCACCACCCAGGTTGCTTCCCTGCACCGCAACACCCGTCAGCTTGTTGACCTTGCGGGTCTGCGGGTCTGTAAAGGTGCCGCTGATGGCCCCATTGACCGTTGAAATAGTGAGGCTCAAATTACTAAGTACACCGCTACGTACCTTCACCATATTATTTGATATTTGGACGCCGGTTCGGATTTCATTGGTGAGATTGCCGCCGCTGACGACCAGCATGGCATTCGAGAAGTTCAATACACCAGTACCTTTGGTTGGAACCTTAAAGGCTGAACCGATGAGGTTCGTCATGAGATTAAAGCCTGCCGGATACACTTTATCGGTCACCACAGGGAGTTTCTGCCAGACCAGGTCCTGACCATGGATTTCGCGATTTGGGCCGTTCGTGACAAACTGCAGCCAGCCGAGGAGCATGCCCGAGCCCTTATAGAGCGTCGAGTAAAGCGGAAACTCACCATGCTTGGTAATCCCCCCACTCTGATTGACTGGCACGCTGTCGCTTAACGTCCCGGTCACCGACACATTGCCATTGGCCAACACCACCGCCGTCAAGGTACTGTACCCTGCCGGGCTTACAGTTGGAGTATTCAAACCGGGCAGCACCCCGGTGTAAGTGCCCGCCAAAGGAATTGCCGCAGTCACAACGCGATCCACGTCGAGTACGGCCGTCCAAGCAGGAGCCGAGATCTGGCCGCGCACGACGGGATCGGCGCCCGTCATATCAAACTGGAGGTTAATGAGCAGGGAGGAGGTTTTGTCCTGCACCACCCGGACTTGGGCAGTGCCATTGGCATAAGCCTGACCGGTGAAGGGTAACGTCTTGCCCGCCAGCAATAGGCTGCCGCTGAACGTACCAAGATCCGTCAATGTTAATTTAAAGGAACCAGAGTTGGTTGGACTAATCTGATTGGTGGGATAAAAGAGCCCACTGTAATTGGCTTTGATGGCGGGATAGAGATTGGTGCTGAAATCAGCCTCAAGATACAGATTCGTCCGCATCGTAAAGGTCAGCTTGGGATTGTTGGTAGAAATATCACCTGACCAACCGGCGAAAACGGCGCCTTTCTTGGGAGTTGCCGTCACCACATAGGTCTTACCTGGTGCCAGGATAGTACCATCGAGATTGGGTGCCACGGTGCCGTTACCCACAATGCTGATGGTAATCTTGCCTGCCGGTTGAAAGATCTGCAACTTCTGCAGGCCGGACGCCGTGGAAGCACCGGTCGTGACAAACACATCACGAAAACCAGGCTTGGCGTTCGATTGAACGGTGACTTGAGCCACAAGTTGGGTGACGTTGACGAAGGTGACTTTGTCCGCCTTGACGCCAAGCCCGGAAAAATTGACCCGGCTGGCGCTGCTGAAAGTCGTCCCCTGGCCGTATATGGTGACGTTCTGTTTGATCGCGCCTTGTTTGACACGATTCGTCTGGACACTGGTAATGGAGGCTAAATCGGCAATGGCGGCGCTGCTCACCCGGAAGGCCTGATTCTTGGTGACGCCATCCACCGTCACCGAATAGTACGACGCGGGAGCGTCGGCCGCAATAATCAGATCAGCCGTAAGCTGGTTGGAGGTGCTCGCAGTTATATTGGTCACGGCTACGGCGGTGCCGGAATAGTAGGTGGACGACACGAAACTCACCACTGAATTACTCGTGAAATGAGTGTTCATGCCGTTGATGGAGACCCGCACCGTATCTCCCCGGCTGCCGACGGCAGGATTCACGGACAAGGTGGTCGGCGAGGTGGTAGCCGCCGTAATGTCGAATATTTTCACCCCTTTGGCCTCCTCGGTACCCGTCTTCACTGTAATATCCACGCTTCCCACCGCAGCAGTGTTGGTGATGGTAATATTGACGGAGAGTTCGACCGGCGAATTGCGAGTAATGGAGTTCACACGAATGTCGCGGGAGAAAAGCACAGTGCTGGTTTCATCGAAATTGGAGTTCTGGCCTTGGATGGTCACGTCGAGCGTCGCGCCTGCGGGAGCGCTCTTGGGAGTGGCTTGAATGAGGGCTGGGAAACTGCCGCTCACGGTGAGGTTTTCCACCGCCGCGGCGATGCGCGTGGTATCGGACTTACTGAGGCCAATCAACACACCGCCGGTACCATCAGCAATGGCACCGAAAGCATCCGTACTGCCGCTGAACGGAGTATCTGGGATCATGGCCGCCAAATCAGCGCCACTGACCGGATCGCCGGCGGGCTCGGTACCTGTGCCGCCCGGTTTGGCGGCAATGTCCTGCTGTTGGCGAGCAACAGCGGCGGTGTCTTTGGTAAATCCATACTGAGTGAGAATCACATTCACCCGGATACCCGCAGCGTGCAGCACCGCAATGGTGGCCGGAATACTCAGGCCGGAGTGAGGCGGTGCATCCGTGGCGAGGAAGATCGTGCCCCCGCTGCCCTCGGATGCCAGCAACATCGCCCCCAACCAGAGCGCTTCCACGGAAGCTTCAGGTTCATCTCCGCCACCGGAGGCGTAGAGCGACCCCACCTGGTTCTTGATTTCTTCGAGACTGGTGGTGGAAGCGCGCGGCGTCACATCATCTTTGAAGGTGATGAGTTGGAAACGCGTGCTGGTGGAGTTTGTGTCGAACCGGCTCAAGTAGCTGAGCAGCCCTTGCTTTACGGCCCCAATCTCGCCGCTCATACTGCCGGTATCATCAATCACAAAGAGAATTCTGCCACTCGCGTCGAGCGGGACGGCGGGGCCGACATACGCGCCGGTGGCGGGGGCCGCGCCATCCACCCCGGCGATGGTCCAGAATAACGGTGCATTCGCGCCCGCCGCATCGCGCGCTTGCTGAATCAACGTCTTGGGAACGTCGAGTTTCTGTTCGATTGAAGCTGTGGTGCCACCCACCTCGTCGGAACGCTTCAGGACGGTGCCGGCACTGTTCATGATGAGCACGCGGAACTTGAGTCCGCCCCGGACAGTATTGATGTTCTGCTTCCATCTGAAGGTAACCTTGTCACCGGTGAAAGCGTCCAGTTCCGCCTTGCTCTTCGGGCTAATCGGATCGGGGGCGACGTTATTTTTTGCAAAAATTGGGGCATATAGATCCAAGACTGTACGACCAACACTAGCCACGTCGGTAGAACCACTTGGAAGCGCGCTGGAATAGAGGTAGCCGGAACTTAGTGAGGAGATATAGAGCCAAAACGCGCTGAGGTTTTTGGCGTTTGAATTCTTGAGATTTGACACCAGCGTATCGAACCCCCAGGAAACCTTGTCGAAATCCTCCCCACTGCCGCTGCCGTCGAAGAGATCGTAAAGAATCCGCATCACAGTGGCTTCGTTGCCCTCCGAAATATTCGGACGGCTGCCTTCGGTCTCGGCCGGATAGGAGATATTCGAGTCTTCCGAATCGTCGTAGGTCTGGTTGCCGAAACGCGGGGCCAAGGTTAGTCCATAGTTACCCTCAGTCTCCATCGCCATCCCCAACGCGGTGGCCATCCCCTCGCTCCAAGCCATGTTGATACCCTTGTTCTTGTCATAGGTCACGATCAAATCATTTACGGAAGAATGACTGGAGCCAGCAGGGTTCGCTGGCACACTTGTCAGGCTGAAACGGTCTTGGATGGCATGGCCGTATTCATGGAAAATCACGTCGAAGTCGGCGTAATCGGCTGAGAGGATATAGATGGTGGCTGTGCCAGAGCTGTAGTAAGAGGCGGAGCCACCGACGGGAAACTCACAGGGTAAGTTGGGCGGATACCGCAGTTGGCTGCTGGAGTCCGCGAATTCCTTGATCAAGAACAGCGCTGAATACACCGCCCATACGCGATTCTGGGCCGACACGTCAGCCGCGACACCGCTGATCTTGTCGAAAGTAACATTAAAGGCAGCGGCGTTGGCGGTGATCGTTGCCTGATTCAAGACATTGGAGACAGTTTTTTCGTAGGCATAAAGCGTCGTGGTGCCCGGACTGTAAATCTGGAATCCGGTGGATTGTGAAACCGCCCGCACCAGCAAGTTGAAGGCGTTGCTGGAAGTGTTGACCGCGTCGCGCGCAATGCGGAGCGTGTAGCGGCCCGCGCGATCGGTTTGAGCGGAGGCCAATACTGTATTGGTGTTGGCCTTGTCATACGCCTGAAGGTGCATGCCGATGACTGGGAAAAGTTTACCTGTGCCGTTCACGCTTGAATGATCCTTCCATTGCACTTGGCCGCTAATTACCAAGGCTTCCGTCGGGCTCTTGGCGATCGCCGGACTCCTGGCCGGGGCCGGCTCGGAACCCACCACCTGAAGTTCGGTGGACTCCCGCAGGGTCGTAACCTCTGCTCTTCGCGCCGAGGCTTCTCCGCCACTGATGGAACCGCTGGCTTCAAGCGCGGCAATATGCTGCAACTGAAGTTCCACGCCATTTTCCCAACCATAATACAGTTGGCCGTCGGCCAGGTAGCCACTTATATCCAGGGTACGGGTAAAAATCTGGCGACTGCCACTGGGATGAACCTCCAACTGCAGCCGTAGGCGACCGAAGCCAGACGCGCCAGTCAGGGTCAGTGGAACTGAAAGCTTGCGCACTCCGGCTCTGGCCTGAGCAGGCCAGTCCTGGGAAATCGAAATCCCGCCGAATATTCCTTCCCCTTGCCCCCGCACGGAGAGACTGGAGAGATCCTGAAGGGCGATGAAGTTCAATAATAACGGCTGCAACTCACTGAGGGGAGTAGGTGAGTGTACCCCTTCCAACTGTACCTCCACACCACTATACTTGGTGGCGCATACGGTGTCTTTGGTGGCCGTCCGTGGCGCCGCAAATGCTGTCACGGCGCCCAGGAGGGTGATCAGGATTATTTTGATTCTATTTTTCATATTATGTCTGGTGTTTAACGGACGTTATGGCTGGCGGAATGTGGTCAAAGCTTCCCGGCATCGGCGCGCTTCGTCGGCGGAAATGACGCCGCGCCTTTCCCGGTCCGAAATCGCGTTATTGCGGAGCGACATGAGGCTGTCGGTGCCGTAGAAAACCATGCCCTCCGTGAAGAATCCGTTGATCGCCAGTTCCATGGCATTCAAGGTAAGTCCGGCGGCGTCGAGAGCCCGAACCTTGACGAGGATTTCGCCGGTCTCCAACGGACGGACGACCAAGGGCCTCAGTTCCAGCCGGTTTTTGCTCACGTACGCAGTGACGTTGGTCACCGTGATGGTTAACAAATTGGTGGTGCCCTCGGCTTCGGTCCGGAGCCCAAACGCACCCGTGGCTTCGATCTGGATGGTGAGGACGGCAGCATGCCTGAGCGCCCGAAAATTTAGGACAAGCGAAGGGATATTCGTGGACAGAGCCGGACTTTGAACACCGGTCATCGCGATTTCCACCGGATGATCCGTTTCTTTGCCTGCAAAAACTGCTGGAACCTGAAGCAGCATGAACAAAACTAAAAATAAAATACCAGCACTGACCGCCACTCGCCCGGTTGGCACGCTCCTGTTTACAGCAGTCGGCTTGCTAATAGTCTTCATTAATTACTGCATTCAACATATGGCATACTGGGGCTCGAAAGCAAGATTTATTTTTATTTTTATTTTTTCGTGGCCCGGTTCCGACCTCAGTTGCAGTGTTTTTTGAAACTCTTTTTTGCGGGCATTTTCGTGCCGGAGCCGCCATAGCATGCCCGCTGATGACAGCAAATCCTGAGCAAAAGCGTCTGCGGTTACGGGAAGAGGATGGGGCAGTAACCAGTGACCAGGTCGTTGCACTTTTTGCACGGCTTTGGGTGCACGCTGGCTCATCGCTGATGGTTGGAAGTTGAGGGTTAATCGTTGAGAGATCAGGTCCCAACTAAAATTTCGCGCATTGAACCCTGGAGCGAATTTGTATATGCGCCGCCGGCGGCTACGAGGTTCATGGAGATTTACCCTCATTGGAGCGGGAATGTTGTACCCAAAGTGAACGAAATCGGTACGGTGTTCATTTTTGACCGATGGGGTTTGAAAGCGGGATTGAATGACTTTGATGGAATATGTTCTGTCTCGATTACAACCATTTGCAGGAAAGAAACTTAGGCATGTACGGGTTGTCGATTTCGATGAATGATTGAGACTGTGAGGTGGTGGAAACTGAGCATAAAACCGGTCTAAAACCAGTACGAAACTGAACAAAATCGGTACGTTTCTGACCGTTTCTGACCGATTTCTGACCGCATGAAACCACCGGAAACCACCAGAAAGCACCGGAGAGCACCCAAAATGAAATTTTGCTGAAAAATTGGGGAAGGAACATGGCAAATGAGGAACCACAGCTTCAGGAGACCACGGGGTGGAGTTAGCAGTTACCAGTTACCAGTCATCAGTCATCGGTGACCTGATTTTTGCACTTATTTGCACCTTATTACACCTTTCTGCACTTTTCTGCACCACTTTTGGGTACGCCCAATGCAATAGTTGAGGGTTTAAAGTTGAGGTGAAACTTTACCAAAGGTTTACCATTTCTTTACCAGATTCGGGATTTTGGCAGTAGCCGGGGGCATTTGCCCGCGAAACATGCTCATCAACGCGAATCGGGACGCCAGCCCGACTCACATCGGTCACCATCTCAGTGCCTGATCTTTTCATCATCGCCTTTCTTTCAGGAGGGGTTTCATGGTTCCCTCCAGGTTGTCCCTGGCACACAAGGCCAAGGGACCGGTTATCAGTTGTTAGTTCTTGGTTATTCGTTGAGTTTTAATAGATCCCTTCCTCACCGAGAAAGGCCCGGGCAACCGGGGACTACTGGCCCGCCACCGGAGGGTTTTCGCCGGTCAAGCAACGCGACACGGCCGCGTCGATTGACGGTATAACATATACGCTATTCCGGGATGGAAGGCAATGGAGAAAATTAAAAAAAGAGGAAATTTTTGCAGAAAAATGAGAGGCCGGACATGGCAGAAAGATTCGCTGGCATAAAAATTGGAACCCAATTCTTTTGCAGAAAAATATGTCGGCAAAGATGGGAGGCTGGACATGGCTATTAAAGTAAGATTATTTGCTTGAAAAGTCTACAGTCATCCCTTATCTACATTGCGTCACTGTAGTTTAAACCAGTGTTATGAACAAGTCGTTTGCGAGAGTTTTGGTGGTGATCTTGCTGATTTCGGCAGGGATTTTTGCGTATTTCACCTGAAAAAAAGGTGAACCAAAACGTCAAAGCCTGGTCGCGCTGATGGAACTTCAGTCGTCTTTAACTGCGCAGGATCCTTCGAAAATTCTTTCCCTGATCCAGCTTCCCAATGCGGTTGTGAATCGCACGCCATCGGAACAATCTGAATTTCTGCGCAAGGCATTGGCGGATGAAGTGACTCCTGAAGGCATTGAGAAATTGAAAAGTCAGGGGCAATTTGGTGCGTTAACGAATTTATTTCCCAAAGAGGCATCAGGGTGGGCCAAGCAGGCCGGCGTGCGCCCGGAAGAGTGCCTGGCATGGCGGCGGGATGATCCAACGGGATTCCGGGCTGAGGTGGTGGTGTGCACCAATGCGATGTTCAGCCCCCGGCCGGGCATGAATATCAACTCTTACCGGATCGTGAGGTGTAACAATGTGCGGTGATATTCATATCCTTTGGGCCGGGACAATATCAGGGTCACGACGGAGCGTGACCCTCCAGGAATTGAATTTTTTATGAAACAAATTTTTTTATCGTTTCTGAACGGTTTACCGATCTACCTGCTGCTCTTGTTGCCCTTGGCGTCGGCGTCTGCCGCCACGTTCAATGGGGCGGCCTCCATCAAGGTAGACGACCCGAACAATGCGCTCACTTCCACCAGCGGCGTGTTCACCGTCTCCTGCTGGGTGCGAATCGCCATCCCGTCGTCGGTCAACCTTACCGAAAACATGGTGATCCTTATGGACCGCACGGATGGCAATGAATCCGCCAATTACTCGTATCAGATTCGGTTCAATTACCAGAATGGCCGGCTGGAATTTCTTTCGAAAGGTGCTACGAGTTCCACGACCAATACCTTGATTGCCAATCCCTATCTCGAACGCTGGTATCATCTGGCGGTGGTGCGCAACGGCACGTCTCTGACCACTTATGTTGATGGTCGGCAGATTTCCAACATTACCGGACTCAATCTGGGTAGCACCACCGGATCAGGGCTTTCCATCGGCGGCATCAACGGCAACGCGCGGTTATTTTATGGCGACATTAATGAAGTGGCGATTTACCGAAAGGAACTGCTGCTAACCTACATCCAAGCCAACATGTTCAAGGATCAAACTTCTGCTGATTACATCGTCGGGTATTACAAACTGGGGTATTCAACCAATTCTGCCGATAATTACCGTAACTTTGTCCCCGTGCCGTCTCCCAGCACCAGTCCCGCCGCCAAATTGGGCACTGGGACCATTGATTTTGAGGAAACCGACCAAGCGGGCGAGCAATCCGCTTTCGATTCCCGGAAGAACAAGGGCGCGGATGCCATCGCTCCAATGTCCGGATCGTTCTCATGGAACCAGACGGCCATGGCGCGTGGGACACCTGGGATCGCCTTTGAATTTGCTTATGGATACAGCAGCGCCACGCCCACTCAGCCGCCGGCTGATGGCAGCACTGATCCCTATGACCCTCGTACTTTGAGCCGCTCTTGGCGACATACGTTTGAAACCCGTATCATGCCCGATTCCTCCTCCAGCACTCGCCGCTTAGTCACTTGGGATGGAGGTATTGAAACCTGGGTGAAGTCTAATAATGTATGGCAAACCCAGCATCGGGAGTATCGCGGAGAACTTGTCATTTTGGCGGACAGCAGTGATTATGAATGGACCACTCCCAATCGTTTGGTCTATCACTTCCGTGATCCAACTTTGGACTCAGCCGACCCCGATTTCATGATTTCCGGACGCTTAACCCAAATCCGTGATTTTAACTCTAACAGCGTGCAGATCGTTTGGAACAAGAGCCAGGGATACGTGGATCAGGTCATTGATACGGCAGGCGTCGCTTGCCAATTCCGCTACGATGCGTTGCGCAACCTCCTCACCAACCTATCCTATTTGGGATGGCAGGTGAATTTCACCTACGACGCCACCAACCGTCTCGTCGCCAAATCCCTCACCAACACCTCCGGCCTGTACACGCCCGTCAACACCACCTGGCAATTCAGCTACAACAGCGGCAACGGCTTGCTGGAGCGGATCACCGATCCGCGCAGCAACAGCGTGCTCTATGTGCAATACGACAAGTATGGCCGCAAGACCAACGAGGTGGATGCTATCAGCCGCCGCGTCATGACCGAGTACGGCGTCCCGGCCAAGCGCCAGATTCGCATCACCGACTCCGAGAATTACCAGTGGCTCACCACCCTGGATCGCAAGGGCCGCCAGGTGGCCGGCGCCGATCCGTTAGGCAACACTACCCGTGCCACTTTTGACGATGCAGGCAACCAGGTCAGCACCACCGACGCGCTGGGCAACACCACCCTCATGACCTACGACTCCCGCGCTAACGTGGTTGCCAGGACCAACGCCCTCGGGGAAGTTACCCGCTGGGTTTACCATTCCTTCTTCAACAAGGCCACCCAGACCATCACCCCGCAGCCGCTCAATGTGACCGGCAGCCCGACGTGGACGAACTCGTATGTCCTGGACGATGCCACCGGCAATTTGCTGCGACATTACGATAGCCTTGGCACCCTGGTCACCTATGCGTACACCACCAACGGCCTGGTCAGCACTTCCACCGACGCCAATGGCAATGTCTCCCGGATGTTCTACGATACCAACGGGTTTCTCGCCCGGAGCGTGGACCCCGCCGGTTACACCTCCGGCATTGCCAACAACGAACTCGGCTGGGACCTGGCGGTCACCAACGCCCTGTGGCAGGTGGTCACCTCCAGCTATGATCTCAATGGCAACGTGGTGCGCGCCGTGGACCCGTTGAACCGGGTGGTGCAAAAGACGATTGACGCCGCCGGCAACGTCACCGCCCAGTCCGACGCCAAGGGGCAATGGACCTATTTCAGCTACGATGCCGCCAATCAAAAGACCCAGATGGTGGACCGCGCAGGGTTCAAGTGGAACTTCACCTATACTCCGCGTGGCAAACCATATACCGTGACCGACCCGCTCACCAATTCGGTCACCAGCTATTACGATGCCGCCCTGCGCCTGACCAACGTCGCGGATGCCTTCGCCAACGCTGCCAAAACCGAATATGACGCCAATGGCAACGTGACCGCCGTGATTGACAAGGTCGGCCAGCGCTGGACCAAGACCTATGACCGTTTGAACCGGGTGGTCACCGAGTCCGATCCCCTGGGGAACACCAAGACCACCACGTATGACGTGGCCGGACGTGTGACCCAGGTCACCACGCCCAACGGCAATCCCACGCTGAATTATTACGATGGCCGGGGACGCCTGCGCAAATGGGTGGATGCGGAGAACAACCCGTGGCAATACGTCTATGACGGCAACGCCAACATCACGGACATCATCGACGTCTTGGGCGGCCACTACCTCATGAGCTACAGCAACCGCAACGAGCGGGTGACGGAGCGGAACCAGGACAATTTCTTGTGGCGCTACCAATACGACGAACTGCTCCGCCTCAAGCGACAGACTGATCCGAACGGCACCACCCGGACGCTCGATTACGACGCCGGGGGGCGCATTCTTTCTGTCGCCTTCAACACCGGGCGGATCAACTCCTTCGCCTACGACGACAACAACAATCCCCAGGTCCTCTCCCGATCCGGTTCCGGCCCGGCCACGATCAGCCAGCTCGATTTTGACCTGCTGGACCGAGTGCGGGAATACCGCGATACCTTTGGGAAGCGCATCCAGTACCAGTTCGATCCGCGCGGTCTCATCGCCTCCCTGACCTATCCCGACGGCAAAATCCTCACCAACCGTTTCGACGCCATCGGTCGCCTGACCAACCAGGTGTTCAACGGCCTGTTTACCAACACCTACGCCTTCGATAAAGCCGACCGCCTGATTCAGCGCAGCTACCCCAATGGCGTCGCCCAAACCAACACCTTCGACGAAGCCGGCCGCATCACTGGTCTTAATTACGCAGCGGTCAGCGGTCAGACGTCAGCGGTCAGTATTGCTCTGAGCTACGCGTATGATCGAAACGGGAACAAGACCGCCTCCACCGAAAAGGGCACCCTGCGTTGGTCCATGCCCACCCTCACGGATGAAACCGCCCGCTACACGGCATCAGGACGGCTGATTGACCGACAAATCAACAATACGTCAGTGACCAGTAATCAGTTAGCAGTGATCGGTTATCAGTATGATGCGAGCGGCAACATGACGAATGCAAGCGGCAATGGCCAAAGCTGGACGCTTACTTACGACGAGGACAATCGCACCACCTCCGTCCTCTGGGACAGCGGTATCGTCACCAAGGCGATCACCAACCGTTATGATTCCCTGGGCCGGCGCGTGGCCAAGACCGTGGACGGACAGGAGCAACGGTACGTCCTGGATCTGGCTGGTAAAATGGAGCGCATCCTGTGCGACGTGACCGCCAGCGGCGTCATCACCGCCTGGTACGTCCACGGCCCCGACCTCTGCTTCCGCATTGACGCCACCACCAACCTCCTCTGCTACCACGCCGACGCCCAGGCCAACATCATCGCCCTTACCGGGGCTAACGGAACCAACACCGCACTGTACGCCTACACCCCCTACGGCCGCAGCCTCGTCTCAACCAATTTCGTACCATCAACCATCAACTCTCAACCATACACCTTCGTTGGCAGCCAAGGCGTCATGGAAGAAGTCCCGGGCCTGTTCTTCATGCGGGCACGGTATTATTCAGCGGATGCGGGGGTGTTTTTGAGCACGGATCCGGTGAAGAATATTGGGCCGGGGTGGCAGTCGACAATCATGTCCTACGCTAAGAATAATCCAACACTATATATTGACCCAACTGGTAACAGATCAGTTTGGAACTGGGCGGGAGACATGGTTGGTATAGCTGTTGGTGGTTTAATTATTTTAGGTGGAATTTCTGTTTGCGGTACAGGAGCCGGAGCTTTAGTCGGAGTTCCGGTGATAGCCTTTGGGCTTGGGATGACAGGCGCATCGATGGCAGATATAATTCATCCGATTAACGATGGAATAAGCGATGCACACACTGTGAAAAATGAGGCCCTTAGCGATATGCAAAAGGCCGATCAAGATGCGAAAAATATGGCTCCAAATGGATATGTAACGGCTGTCACTGCATTTAATCAACAAACGCCAAAAACTACGGTAATCCAACAACAAACCTCCACCGAATACATCGCGCAAAAAGCCGAAGAAAAGCGCCAGCAGGAAGAAGTTGCAAGAAAACAGTTAGAGCAACAAACACAAAAAGCAAAGCCCACGAAGAAAAAATCATATAAAAATGCTGCTGATTATGCGGCCAGCTTGAACATGAACACATCCAAGATGACGGCGACGCAATTGCAAACCAACCAACGCGCATACGACTTGCGAAGCACAATTGAAACCGGAGATACCAGTCGAAAAATTACCCAAGCCGACGTTGATAAATTCAATTCTGTTTTTAAATAAAGTTACAATGATTGACTCGTAATCTTAAATGAATACGGATTCCTTAAATATCCATCAGCCTCAATTTGCACGTAATGTCTCACGTTCATGGATGTCATGGCCGTGCCTTGGCGCTTCTTGGCGGCGGAAATTTGTGGGCGCTTGGTTCGATGGTTTTCCCTTGGTTCATAACCTGGTTGTACGGAAAATGTCCGGCTTTTTCCCTGGAGGGCAAGGCTCTGTCATTGCCCTAATATCTTTGGGCGGATGCGCATCCGGTGTGGAATGGGAGAAGACGATGTCAGGGTTGCGACGGAGCGCAACCCTCCAGGGTTTAACCTTTGGAGGGCGAAGCTCTGTCATCGCCCTGAAATCTTTGGGCGGATGGGTATCCGTTGTGGGAGGGGAGAAGACGATGTTAGGGTTGCGACGGAGCGCAACCGTCCAGGGTTTAACCTTTGGAGGGCGAGGCTCTGTCATCGCCCTGAAATCTTTGGGCGGACGGGTATCCGTTGTGGGAGGGGACAAGACGATGTCAGGGTTGCGACAGAGCGCAACCCTCCGGGGTTTAACCTTTGGAGGGCGAGGCTCTGTCATCGCCCTGAATTCTTTGGGTGGACGGGCATCCGTTGTGGGAGGGGAGAAGACGATGTCAGGGTTGCGACGGAGCGCAACCCTCCAGGGTTTAACCTT